>NZ_JAKMRU010000030.1:0-5947 GCF_025772235.1 Campylobacter sp. IFREMER_LSEM_CL1085
AAATAACTAAAATAACTAAAATAACTAAAATAACTAAAATAACTAAAATAACTAATAATAAAAATAAATATAGGATTATATATAAAGTAAGAATAATAAGAATTAACAAGTCCGCAATGAGCTACTTTCCCCCTGCCAGTAAGGCGTAGTATCATCACCCACGATGTGCTTAGCTTCTTGGTTCGGGATGGAGCAAGGCGTCTCCACATCTGTATAATCACGGACATTGTTATTTAAATATTCTATTTAATATAGCATAATAAAAACAATCAATAAGATTTAGATATAAAAATTATTTTTATTTTAACTTTCATCTTATTCTTAAGTTTAGATGTTTTATTGAACTAAATACTTTATTGTTTTATTTTAGAATACTTAAAAAACAATGTTAAGAGCAAGTTCTAATATAAACTTTACTTATAAGATTTTATAAACTTAAGAATGTAATTTTTATATAAATATTTCATATAAAAACACCCAAAGCTTTATCAAAAACCTTAACAAGGAAGTGATGCTTAAATAAGATAAGCCAAACGCTCTATTAGTACTGGTTAGCTAAAGGACTTTCATCCATTACACACCCAGCCTATCAAACTAGTAGTCTTCTAGAGAGCTTAGAGAAGATTCATCTTAGAGTTGGCTTCACGCTTAGATGCTTTCAGCGTTTATCCGTTCCAAACTTAGCTACGCTGCGATGCTCTTGGCAGAACAACAGCTACACCAGTGGTTTGTTCAACCCGGTCCTCTCGTACTAGGGTCAAATCTCTTCAATCTTCTTACGCCCACGGCAGATAGGGACCGAACTGTCTCACGACGTTCTGAACCCAGCTCGCGTACCGCTTTAAATGGCGAACAGCCATACCCTTGGGACCTGCTCCAGCCCCAGGATGCGATGAGCCGACATCGAGGTGCCAAACCTCCCCGTCGATGTGAGCTCTTGGGGGAGATCAGCCTGTTATCCCCGGGGTACCTTTTATCCTTTGAGCGATGGCCCTTCCACACAGAACCACCGGATCACTAAGACCGACTTTCGTCTCTGCTTGACTTGTATGTCTTGCAGTTAAGCTGGCTTATACCTTTATACTCTACGAACGATTTCCAACCGTTCTGAGCCAACCTTTGTAAGCCTCCGTTATTATTTGGGAGGCGACCGCCCCAGTCAAACTACCCACCAGACATTGTCCCACTTGAGGATAACTCAAGCTGGTTAGCTACCCAAATAAGAAAGAGTGGTATCTCAACAACGGCTCATATACAACTGGCGTCATATACTCAAAGCCTCCCACCTATCCTGCACATTCTTATCCAAATAGCAGTGTCAAGCTGTAGTAAAGGTCCACGGGGTCTTTCCGTCTTGCCGCGGGTAGGAGGAATTTTCACCTCCACTACAATTTCACTGGATCCCTCTTTGAGACAGCTCCCATCTCGTTACGCCATTCATGCAGGTCGGTATTTAACCGACAAGGAATTTCGCTACCTTAGGACCGTTATAGTTACGGCCGCCGTTTACTCGGGCTTCGATCAAGAGCTTCGCTAATGCTAACCCCATCAATTAACCTTCGAGCACCGGGCAGGCGTCACACCCTATACATCCTCTTACGAGTTAGCAGAGTGCTGTGTTTTTGGTAAACAGTCGGGAGGGACTCTTTGTTGTAAGTTTCTTCGCTTTCGGAGTAAATCCTAATACGAAGCGAACCACACCTTATACCGAAGATACGGTGCTATTTTGCAGAGTTCCTTAAAGAGAGTTCTTCCACGCGCCTTAGAATACTCATCCCACCCACCTGTGTCGGTTTACGGTACGGGCAACATTAGCTAAACTTAGAAACTTTTCTTGGCTCGACGGCATCAGCAATTCTCCTCGCTGTCCGAAGACTTTGAAGAGCCTTTCAGTTCTCGGAGTATTGTTATACGGATTTGCCTATATAACCTCCTACGACCTTAGACTAGCACTTCCATCCGCTAGCTTGCTTAGCCCTAAGCGTCCTTCCATCGCACACTAATGTTGGTATTGGAATATTAACCAATTTGCCATCGTCTACCCCTTTCGGACTCGACTTAGGACCCGACTAACCCTACGATGACGAGCATCGCGTAGGAAACCTTGGGTTTACGGCGTTAATGATTCTCACATTAATTATCGCTACTCATGCCTGCATGCTCACTTCTATTCGCTCCAGCACTCCTTACCGGTATACCTTCGGCGCAAATAGAACGCTCTCCTACCACTTGATAAAATCAAGTCTACAGCTTCGGTACTTACTTTAGCCCCGTTATATTTTCCGCGCAAAATCACTAGACCAGTGAGCTATTACGCTTTCTTTAAAGGATGGCTGCTTCTAAGCCAACCTCCTGGTTGTTTAAGTAACTTCACATCGTTTTCCACTTAAGTAAGATTTAGGGACCTTAGCTGGTAGTCTGGGTTGTTTCCCTCTTGACGACGGATTTTATCACTCGCCGCCTGACTGCTGTGATTACATATAAGGTATTCGGAGTTTGATAGGGTTTGGTACATTGGTGTATGCCCTAGCCCATTCAGTGCTCTACCCCCTTATACTACGACACAACGCTATACCTAAATATATTTCGGAGAGAACCAGCTATCACGAAGTTTGATTGGCCTTTCACCCCTATCCACAAGTCATCCGGGGGCTTTTCAACGCCTATCGGTTCAGTCCTCCACTAGTTCTTACACTAGCTTCAACTTGCTCATGGATAGATCACTTCGTTTCGGGTCTGCAGCATCTGACTTAAGCGCCCTATTCAGACTCGCTTTCGCTACGGCTTCGCGTGTGCTTAACCTTGCCAGACACCACAACTCGCAGGCTCATTATGCAAAAGGCAGTCCATCACACTGTATTGCTACATAGTGCTCTGAATGATTGTAAGCAAATGGTTTCAGGTTCTATTTCACTCTGATCACCTCAGTTCTTTTCACCTTTCCCTCACGGTACTTGTGCACTATCGGTCTGGTAGTAGTATTTAGGGTTGGATCGTGGTCGACCCAGCTTCAGACAGGATTCCTCGTGTCCCGCCCTACTCAGGATACTGCTAGCTAAGGTTTGGTTTTTGTATACGGGACTATCACCCTCTATGGCTACACTTTCCAGAGTGTTCTACTAACCTTACCTATTGCATATTGCAGTCCTACAACCCCCAGTGCAAGCACTGGGTTTGCCCTCTTGCGCTTTCGCTCGCCGCTACTGACGCAATCTCTATTGATTTCTTTTCCTGTAGGTACTAAGATGTTTCAATTCCCTACGTTCGCTCCATTATGGTAGTATATATCTCTATATACTGGGTTGCCCCATTCGGAAATCTACGGATCAAAGCTTCTTGACAGCTCCCCGTAGCTTATCGCAGTCTAGTACGTCCTTCATCGCCTTTACCAGCCAAGGCATCCACCATTCGCTCTTAATAGCTTACCTTTTAATTTATTCTAAAACGCATCACTTCCTTGTTAAAGTTTTTATGATAAGACTTTACTATCTTAAGACGGAAAGCATTTAAACACTTAATAAAACTAAAAATATTAGTCTAACTAAGTTGTGAGTTTAAAACTTGTCTTTAACTAAAAGCTAAAGAAAAGATAGTTAGGTTTTATCCTTTAACAAGTCCTGTAAAATTGTTTTTATTAAAACTTGCTTGTGACTCTTAACAATGATAATTCAAATAACATTAAATAACTAATCTAATATATAAAATATTCTATTATTTATTTAGCTTAGGTCTTAAAACCTAAAGGAAGTATATATAAAGAGTTTAAATAATTTAAAAACATAAGTAATAAAGTATTTTACTTTACTTATTGCTTTATTATTAGCTATATACTTGCTTTAAGTTTTAAAACTTTATTATATGATTGATAAACAAATCTTTTTTTATGGTGGGCCTAACAAGACTTGAACTTGTGACCTCACCCTTATCAGGGGTGCACTCTAACCAGCTGAGCTATAGGCCCTTAATAAATGGTGGAGAATAGCGGGATCGAACCGCTGACCTCCTGCGTGCAAAGCAGGCGCTCTCCCAGCTGAGCTAATTCCCCAAAATTAGCTTTTCATCAATCTTTGAAATCTAAACAAGGATGATTGAGTCTATATATGAACTGATAGTTGTGAGACTTATCAGTTTGTACTCTAGAAAGGAGGTGATCCAACCGCAGGTTCTCCTACGGTTACCTTGTTACGACTTCACCCCAGTCGCTGATTCCACTGTGGACGGTAACTAGTTTAGTATTCCGGCTTCGAGTGAAATCAACTCCCATGGTGTGACGGGCGGTGAGTACAAGACCCGGGAACGTATTCACCGTAGCATGGCTGATCTACGATTACTAGCGATTCCGGCTTCATGCTCTCGAGTTGCAGAGAACAATCCGAACTGGGACATATTTTATAGATTTGCTCCACCTCGCGGTATTGCGTCTCATTGTATATGCCATTGTAGCACGTGTGTCGCCCTGGGCATAAGGGCCATGATGACTTGACGTCGTCCACACCTTCCTCCTCCTTACGAAGGCAGTCTATTTAGAGTGCTCGGCCAAACCGTTAGCAACTAAATACGTGGGTTGCGCTCGTTGCGGGACTTAACCCAACATCTCACGACACGAGCTGACGACAGCCGTGCAGCACCTGTCTCTAAGTTCTAGCAAGCTAGCACCCTCTTATCTCTAAGAGGTTCTTAGGATATCAAGCCCAGGTAAGGTTCTTCGCGTATCTTCGAATTAAACCACATGCTCCACCGCTTGTGCGGGTCCCCGTCTATTCCTTTGAGTTTTAATCTTGCGACCGTACTCCCCAGGCGGTACACTTAATGCGTTAGCTGCATTACTGAGATGACTAGCACCCCAACAACTAGTGTACATCGTTTAGGGCGTGGACTACCAGGGTATCTAATCCTGTTTGCTCCCCACGCTTTCGCGCCTTAGCGTCAGTTAAGTTCCAGCAGATCGCCTTCGCAATGGGTATTCTTGGTGATATCTACGGATTTTACCCCTACACCACCAATTCCATCTGCCTCTCCCTCACTCTAGACTACCAGTTTCCCAAGCAGTTCAACGGTTAAGCCGTTGGATTTCACAAGAGACTTGATAATCCGCCTACGCGCCCTTTACGCCCAGTGATTCCGAGTAACGCTTGCACCCTCCGTATTACCGCGGCTGCTGGCACGGAGTTAGCCGGTGCTTATTCCTTAGGTACCGTCAGAATTCTTCCCTAAGAAAAGGAGTTTACGCTCCGAAAAGTGTCATCCTCCACGCGGCGTTGCTGCGTCAGGGTTTCCCCCATTGCGCAATATTCCCTACTGCTGCCTCCCGTAGGAGTCTGGACCGTGTCTCAGTTCCAGTGTGACTGATCATCCTCTCAGACCAGTTAAGCGTCATAGCCTTGGTGAGCCATTACCTCACCAACTAGCTGATACTATATAGTCTCATCCTACACCGAAAAACTTTCCCTACTCAACTTATGTTAAGCAGGAGTATAGAGTATTAGCAGTCGTTTCCAACTGTTGTCCTCTTGTGTAGGGCAGATTAACTATACCTTACTCACCCGTGCGCCACTAATCCACTTCTAGCAAGCTAAAAGCTTCATCGTTCGACTTGCATGTATTAGGCACGCCGCCAGCGTTCACTCTGAGCCAGGATCAAACTCTCCATAAAAAATATAGATAGTTTAATCTTTTTCTTCAAAGAAAAAGTATTTTAAAGATTAATAAAATAATCTTTAATTATTAATTGATAGATTTACATTATTCAAGGTAAATCTCTGGCTCAATCGATCACTTATTTAGATTTCAAAGATTGACTATAAGATTTGATTAACAATATTAATAATTTAAAGAACAAATATAAAAAATTAAGATAAAAATCTTAAGTTTTTTAAGTCCCTTTTATTTGAAAAGGAAATGAAATTATAGCAGTAAAAGCTTAAAGTTTTATTAAATTTGGGATAGA
>NZ_JAKMRU010000031.1:0-5594 GCF_025772235.1 Campylobacter sp. IFREMER_LSEM_CL1085
GGCTAATGATCAAACTCCAGGTGTTACCACACTCAAAGGTGCTATGGCTGTGATGGATATAGTAGAAACCGCTACAGCAAATCTAGATGCCATTAGAGCTGATATTGGTGCGGTGCAAAATCAAATCACAGCTACACTAAATAACATCAGTGTAACCCAAGTAAATATCAAATCAGCTGAATCAAACATCAGAGATGTAGACTTTGCAGCAGAAAGTGCAAATTTCTCTAAATACAACATCCTAGCTCAAAGCGGATCTTATGCTATGAGTCAAGCTAATGCTGTGCAACAAAATGTTTTAAAACTCTTACAATAAATCCAAATAATATAAGGCAGTTTCGCCTTATATTAAATTTCTTTTTTCTAAAATATCTTGCAAAGGTATGATGGCTATCTTTAAAGCTTTTTCTTGGACTAAAGCTAGTTCACTGATTTCTTCTAGCCAAGATTTATGTGCTGTAATCCAAGCAACAAGTTTATTTTGTTTATCACTATCATTATGCATAGGATTAACATATATTTTTGAAAAATTGCTTTCAAGATGAAATAAAGAAGGACTTAAAACTTCTCTTAAGAAAATGTATTTATTGCTTTCTATAATCTCTTTTAGTTGATCTATTTTTGTATTTAACTCATGTAAAGTATAGTGTGTTTTGCTTTGATAGTTTAATTCTTTATGTAATTTTTTACAAATTTTTAAGAATTTTTCATTAGCTTTTATATTTTGTTTGATTTGCTTATAAGCTTTTAGCATAAGTTCTTGGCTGTCTTTGCGTTTTGGTGGATTTAGTTTTGGAAAAGGTTTTTTTACTCCATCTTTTAAAAATTCTTCACAAATTTCTTTAAAAGGTTTTTCTATAGTTCCTTCTATCCTTGCTCCACCTTCTGTGGCATTGTAAATTTTTGCTTTTGTTTGTTTGTGAAATAAACTTTCAAAAATTTGTTTAAATAACATCCAAACCTCTGAACTTTGCACATAAGTTTTTCCACCATAAGCTAAGGTTTCAAATTTTCCATGGTCTCGTTCAAAATCTCCTTCGTGATAACTTTCATGTAAAAATCCTTCACTATGAGATTTTCCATCATCACTATAAGCTAAATCTTGTCCTATTAAGACGATATTTTCATGTCCTAACAAAAGCGCTAGTTCATAGTTTAAATGTGCTACACTCATTCCGCCACTTACATAGCCAAAATCATGCAATCCTAAAGAATAAGCAAAAGGTAATGATCTTGAAACTAAAATATATTTTCTTTTATTTTTTTCTAAAAATTCTACACTATCTTTATATACTAATGAAGCTAAAATAAAAGTAATGTCTTTATCAAATTCTTTAAAATCATTATCAAAGCATTTTGATACCACATCATCTCTTTCTAGCATACAAACATAATCAGGTTTTATACCTGCCTTTGCTAAGATAGGATAAGCACTATCAGCGCAAAATATAGTAGCTTTGTTAGCATATTTTTTAAGTAAAGGAAGTTGTTTTTTTAAAGAAGGTCCAGTGGCTACCAATATAGCATTTTTGCTTTTATTTGATCTTTTTTTCTTAAATTCGTTAAAACTTGGATGTGTAAGCATTTTAGGTAAATTTAGAACAAATTGCTCTATGCCTTGCATAGCATCAATTGGATCATTTCCTCTTCTTAAAGCAATATTTTTAATAACTTTGGAATTTAAATCATTTATGTTTTTAATTTCTTCTTTTTGTCTTTCTTCATAAAATTCGCAATGAATATGTAGAGTGTAAGTTTTTAAAAATAAATTTAAAAAAGAGCATAAAGTATCAGCTTTTGTATAGTTAAATTCCTTTGTATGGATTAAAATAAATCTATCTTCTAAAAGTTCTTTGGAAAAATCTATCATATTAAAAACTAAAAATATTAACTCAATGTCTTTTTCATATACAATAACTTTTTTATGTTCTTTATTTGCAAGTAAACTTTTGTAAAATATACCATTGCCTAATCCATAGAAAAAAAGTATAGGGTATCTTAAGTATTCTTTATTAAATAGCTCAATTTTTTCTTGTAGTTCTTTTAAAGGATTTATATATAAATTTTTTATATTTTTATAACATATATTACAATTTAAAGGATCTTTATCAAAAACATAAATATAATCTTTAGCTTCTTTTATTCTACCTAATTTTCTTTTTAGTGTTTGATATTCACTTCCTTTTAAGGCTTTTAAATTTTTTTTAAAAATCTCTGTTTTCATTTTTATCCTTTTTGATTAAAAAAATAATATCGTCATTTTTTAATATATTTTTCTAAATTATTTTTAGTCAGAATGTCTTTTATAAAACATTTTTTGTTTAAAAGAATTATTTCTAATTTTTTTAGGGTGATAATAATGAGTTGAAAGTATTCTAAATGAGAGTTGATCCAAAATTTACTTTTTTCTTTTTGCATTTGTTGGCTTTTTGGGATTATTACAAAAATTTTTGCAAGATGAAAGCGTAGTTGATCTAAATAACAAGCGAGCAAAAGTCTTATTAAAGCATTATCTTTAAAATCATCAAGATCAAACTCGTCTAGATATTGCAATGTAATATTTGCATCAGATGAATTGTTGATAAAATTGATTATATTTTGATACTTTTTTAAGTATTTTTCTATATCTTCTAATAATTTAATTAATTTATGATAGGTCTTTAGCAAATATTCTTGTTTTTTATCCGGGGTAAAGTTTTCTAAAATAGGAAAATCTTTTTCAATTTTTTCTTTTAAAAACTCTTTACAAATTTCTTTAAAAGGTTTTTCTATAGCTCCTTCTATCCTTGCTCCACCTTCTGTGGCATTGTAAATTTTTGCTTTTGAATTTGTGATTAAATATTCAAGATTAGTTTTAAACATATCCCAAGTTGTATTTGAAGTAATGTGTTTATTGCCACCATAAGCCATAATATTTATCTTTTCTAAATTACTATCACTAGTAGCGGTATATAGATAGTTTTTAGGATGAGATTCTCCAATGTCATTATAAGCTAAATCTTGTCCTATAAAGAATATATTTTTAAAATTTAATAGATTGGCAAATATAAAAGCTAAATGTGCAACAGAAATCGCTAAATCAACATAACCAAAAGCATTTAAACCAAAATAAGTTTCAAAAGTTTCTTTTGAGAAAAAAACATATTTTCGCTTATTTTTGTCTAGGTACTTTATGGTATTTGAGTGAGTTAGTGAAGCAATAATAAATAAAATATCTTTATCAAAATCATCAAAATTATTATTAAAAAATTCACTCGCAAAATCTATTCTTTCAACAGAAAAAACATAATCAGGCTTGATATTTTCTTGATATAAAATAGGATAAGCACTATCAGCGCAAAAAATTACCACATTATCTTGATATTGTTTGAGTAAAGGTAGCTGCTTGCTTAAAGATGGTCCAGTAGATACTATGATTGCATTTTTACTCAATGTATTTCTTTTATTTAGCAATTCTTTTAAGCAAGGTTTTGAAAGCATTTTTGGAATATTTTCCATGAATTGTTCTATCCCTTGTAAAGTATCTTTAGTGTCTGTTCCTTTTATAGTTGCAATAGATCTTATACAAGAGAGTATTTTTTGATTTAAATTTAAGATATCATTTGCAAATCTTTCATAGTATCTAGAATGTATTTCTAAAAAATATGTTCTTATAAATTCTCTAAAAGGATTTCTTGACATTAAAGAAAGTAATGCAGAATTTGGCATATTGCATTGTGCTAAAATTAGTTTATTTGTTTTTAATTCTTTTGAAAAATCTATATGAAAAAACAAGCTATATATTAATTCCAAGTTGTCTTCAAAAACTATGATATGCTTTAAATTTGGATTTTGCAAAAGAGCTTTATATAAAATTCCATTTCCAAATCCAAAAAAATAAAGCACAGGATATAATTTATACATTTGATCATATTTTGCCAGCATAGTATTTAATTCTAAAATAGGATTTTCATAAATTACCCCCCCCCCGCTTATCTTTAATATTAATATCTAAAGAATCGTTTCCTTGTATTATTATATATGGTGTTTTTTTGATGTTTTTAAAAAGTTTTTGAAAAGATGGGTTAAGGGATTGGATATTTTTCTTAAAAAGCTCATGATTCATAATTATGCCTTTAAATTTTCTTTTATAGTTTTATTATAATTTTCAAGATATAAAATAATCTCATCAAAAAAATCGATTTGTTGTTCTAAGAAAGATTTTGTATTTTTTTCTTTTTCAACTTTGTATTTTAAAACCTCACATTCATTTTGAAAGCATCTAGCTTGTAAAATATCTGAAAAAAATTCACTTTTTGGGAGCTTAAGTCTTAGTTTTTCTAATCTTTCTAAGCTTTTATCTTTAATAGCTTTTTTACATTCATTGATAAAAATTTCACTTTGTTTTATTTGTTTGTTGAGTTTTTCTTTGCATTGTTTTAGTTTTTTTTGTGGATTTTTTGCTTTTGTTAAAATAATATTTTTTTCAATTTTTTCTTTTAAAAACTCTTCACAAATTTCTTTAAAAGGTTTTTCTATGGTTCCTTCTATCCTTGCCCCACCTTCTGTGGCATTATAAGTTTTGATTTTTAATATATCTCTAGCTAGAGCTATATCTTTTTCAAAACTTTTTAAAAACAAATACCATGTGAGTTGTGTTTTTACTTCTTTATTGCCTCCATATGCACAGATTGTTTTATAAACAACTTCTTCGTCTCCTTGATCACCATATAAATGTTCTTTTGGGTGAGACTTTCCATCATCACTATAAGCTAGATCTTGCCCTATTAAAATAATATTTTCAAATCTTAAAGCTCCAGCTAACTCATAAGCCATATTAGCAACACTCATGCCATTTCCCAAAAAACCATATTCATTTAAGCCAAGTTTGCTTTCAAAAAACAAAGGTCTTAAAACAAGCATATAATTTCTATTATTTTTTTCTAAATATTCTATGGTTTTAGGATGAGTTAAAGAAGCTATGATAAATAATATATTTTTATCAAATTCTCCAAAATCATTATTAAAAAATTCGCTAGTAAAATCTACTCTTTCTAGTGAAAAGACATAATCAGGCTTAATTCCCTCTTTGGCTAAGATAGCATAAGAGCTATCAGCACTAAAAATCACAACATTTTCTTGGTATTTTTTTAAAAGTGGAAGTTGTTTCATCAAAGAAGGACCTGTTGAAACTATAATGGCATTTTTTGCTTTTGCTTTTCTATCTTTTATTAGATTTTTAAAAGGCGTATGAGTGATGATTTTTTCTAAATTTATAATATTATGTTTTATTCCTAGCAAAGCATCTTTTGGGTCATTTCCACGAGCAAGCATTAGTGTTTTTATGAGATTTAATAAAATTTGCATCACATTTTGAGCATTGGGTGTATAAAAATTAATATAAAAATCATTATAAAAATGAAAATTGAAAATTTTCAGCGTATGTTTGATTTGCGGATAATTAAATAAAACTTTAAGTTGAGCGGTGTTGATATTTGGTGTAAAAAACAAAATAAGTTTTTCTTTTCTAAGAAGTGTGGTAAAATCAATCATATGAAAAGCTAGATATAAAATTTCTAATTCTTCTTCAAAAATAACAATATGTTTTAAATTCT
>NZ_JAKMRU010000032.1:0-5289 GCF_025772235.1 Campylobacter sp. IFREMER_LSEM_CL1085
AATCTCCACTCTTAAATCGCTCATAAAATCTATCTCGCACCAATTTCCATTGATTTTTATAGCTTTTGCATTTTTGTATTTATTAATTAAAATTTGTAAAAAACTTGTCATATACATATTTTTAAAATCTTTTTCATCATAAAGTAAAGTTCTATCAAGCTCATCATAAGTTTTTAAAACTTCTTTTAAAAAATGATGAGAAAATTTAAATAAGCCTATATATTGCCCTTGAATTTCATCATAACTTTTTGCTTTTTTGCCAAGCTCTACTATAAAATCATCATGTAATTTTAAAGTTTCAGCATCATCAAGTGGATTTTCAAACCTTTTTAACCATAGTTCTTTCCAAGCTTTATCCACAATAACAGCAAAATCATCTTTTGATTGTTTGAGTTTTTCTATACTATCTTTAAAATAAACTATATCAGCATAAGAAACAATCAAATCTTGCTCATCCTCAATACAACTTTGTAAAAAATCTCTAGCACAAAATAAAGTCTGGACCATATTAGTTTTATCATAGTTTTCATTTTTATAAAACAACTCCAAATTATGATTTTTACCCACATAATCCTTTAAAACATCAAATAAATATCCACCAACTACACATATCTCATGAATATTATTTTCTTTTAAAGCCTGAATTTCATAGTCTATGATTTTTTTATTTTTATATTCAACCATACATTTTGGATTATATTTTGTTAAAGGCATTAACCTTGAACCAAACCCTGCTGCTAAAATTATAGCTCTCATTTTATATCCTTTAACCACGCATTAAAAATACTTTTTTCGCTCATACCATTTTCTCTTTCAATATGCCACATTAGACCATAAATACTAAATTTTTTATGCTTAAAAGCTTCTATTGTTTCATCTTTTGCATTTGCTAACACCTCAAGCTCATTACCTAATGTTTTAATAGCAAAATTATGATATGAATTAACATTAATTATTTGATCTTTTAAATACACTTCATGATTTCCAACATGATCTTTACAAGGACAAATAGTAGAATTAAAATAAGAAGCGATCATCTGTGCTCCTTTGCAAATTCCAAGCAAAGGGATATTATCTTGCATACAATGTTTTATAATGTTTTTCTCATATTCGTCTCTTTTTTGATTAACAAAAGAAAATTTACAAGAGCTTAAATCATTACCCCCACTTAAAATCACAGCACTAATACTAGAGATATAATTTTTAAAATCAATTTCATAACTCAATGGAAGAGGTAAAAACTCGCTTAATTCTTTTTTAAAAAAACTTCCCCAATCAAGTGCCAAACACTCTCTTAATTCATAATAATCTTGATTTTCTAAAATTCTTTGACTAATAGCTATAAATTTCATAGACAAAATATCTGCTCACTTTGACAATCAATTTTAATTTTTTTTGCTTGAAGATATTTTTTAAAATTCTCTTCACCTACGCCAATAACAGCAGGCATAGCAAGTTCAGAAGCTCTAATAGCCATATGTGAATTTGCACCACCATAGCAAGTGATAAAACCTGCAATATCTTTAGTAAATAAATAATCATATCCAGGATCAGCTGCATAGATTAACACTATCTTGCCTTTTAAATCTTGTTCATTTTCTAAAGCAATATTAGCACTAATGCTTTTTTGCGTGATAAAATTTGGATGAATATAGCTAGTAAAAAACCCAAATATTTGATGTGCATCAGTTAGTAAAGCCGGAAGTTTTATAGCTAAACTTAATTGATATTCTTGTTTGTTTTCATTAATTTCACTCAAAAATTTATCTTTTGGATTTTTAGAATACACACTAGAATACAAATTTAAAATACTCTTAATATCCAAATGGGCCATATCTTCTTTAGATATTCCATAATAATTTCCAAGATCCTCTATCAGTGATATAGCTTTAGATAAGAGCTTGCTAAATTCAAATTTAACAAATTCGCGTCCTTCTATAGCTATTTTTAAAAAGCTAAAAAATTCTTTTGCATTAACTTCAATTCCATGTTCTTTTAAAATTTGATCAAGTTTTTGCAATTTATCATCGCTAATCTTAAATTCCTTTTCTTTTTGAATTTCACTTTTTTGTTTTAAATCAAAATACCCATCAAAATCCTCATCATACCTTGGAGATAAAATATTATAAGTCCCTGCTCTTAAATGGCCAAATTGTTTTAGAAAATCTTGTTTATTATTTTCATTTAAAGTTGCTAATTCATAACTCAAAGTTTTACTAACGGTGTGGAGAGAATTTAAAAATTCATTTTTTTCTTCTTTGCTAAAAAATCTAATTTCCACCAAAGAATTAAGCATAGTCATAGCCACAAACGCAGCCCTTGCAACACCAGCAAATGGTAATGTTCCATATCTTTTACACTCTTCTAAAAGCCAATAAATTTTATCTAATGGTGAAAAATCTGAATGCATAATATTTTCATAATATACAATCATTTGTTTTGATTTTTCTATATCTTTTAAACACAAACCATTTTTAATATCAATAATAGAATTAGTAAGATTTAATAAAGAAAATTCAATGCGTTTGATTTCATTTTTATTAAAACCATGATCTAACAAACGTTCTAATTTATCAGCCATATGAAAATCATAACAAGAAAATACTATATCAAATTCTACTTTATCATGTAACTCATGATTTTCATATAATTTATTTAAATAATAATTAACTAACTTTTTAGCAATACTCTCATCCAGTGTTTTTGGTATAAAAGAATTAAAAGAAAGTCTCACATCTACATAAGGAATACCTAAAAAAGAATGGATTAAAGGGTGCGATCTTAAATCTCTATAGCCATAATTATTTCTTTGATAAGCCCAAATATTATCTGTAATGATTTCTTTATAAAGACTAAAAGCTAATCTTTTTGGTCTAAGTCCTATAATTTCTGCTGGATTCCAATCAGGCATTACACCAAAAATGGCTTTATCTCCAAGCACTCTAGATCTTGGTTCTTGTAAAGATACAAATCTTTTATAAAGTCTATGTAAAGCTTCTTTAGGCAAGTTATTAAAAAGATTAATTTTTTCTTGCATTATTAAAGGTCTAACTTGCAAGCAAAAAAGTTCATCTTGCTCATTAAAAGCAAATTCTACATCTAAAAAATTACAACCATATAAACTTTCAAGTTCTTTTAATAATAAAATAACTTTTTGCATATATGGATCTTTTATATCTTCATTTTCACGGTAGTGAAAATATGTTTTAGCATTTTTAGCACTTCCATCTGTAATGGAACTATTAGAGCCGTTTTCATCGTATTCTATACAAAAATATGGAGCAAAATTATCCTTATCTACACTAAAAGCAACACCACATTTTTTAATATCTAAAAGCATAGGTTGGATTAAAATTTCATCATTCTCACTAGGCATAGAATGACCTACTTTTTCTAAAGCATTAAAAAGTTGGCTTTTATCATTAATATCTACATTAGCCAAACTTAGAAAAGCTCCAGCATTGGAACTTTTTAAACTATCTTCGCTATTAGAAGAACTACGGATGATTAGTTTTTTCGCATTTAGATTGATAATTTTTTTAAGCACTTCTTCTTTATCTTGAATGATTTCTTTTAAAGAAGTGATAACTACATCTAAAACTTTTGCATTTTTAAGTATATTTTTTAAATTCTGTAAATTTCTTGCTTTTGTTTGAAAAACTAATCTATCCATAATATCACTCTTTTATATTTTTTTTGCACTCCAAGCTCTTGTTGTATATTTGATATCAAATTCACCTGGTAATTCTTGTTTTAACTTATCAGTGATTTTCTCAAACAACTCATTACCTTCTTTAGTCTCAAGATCCCAATAAGGATTTTTTACACTTTTCCAAGCATTGATGTAATTATCTACACTTTGATGAAAGTAAAAATCTTCTTCCAAATAAATAATATTATCAAAAAGCTCTTTATGTGCTTCTATAATAGGGCGTTGATCTTCTCTTCTTGTGCCTCTTGTATAATTTGGAACAAAACTAACAATAATATCTTCTGCTATTTTTTGAATAGGATCATTTAAATCTCTATGATTCCACATACAAGTAAAATAACATCCTTTTTTGAGTAATCTATGACTTTCTTTTAGTGCCATTGATCTATCCATCACATTAAAGCTACTTCCAAAGCTCACCCAATCAAACTCTCCATCTTTTAAAGTAGAGTCAATACCGGTAGCTCTTACCCATTCTACATCTTGACCTTGAGTTCTTTCTATACCAATTTCACGCATTGCATCATTTGGCTCAACCGCTACCACTTTACAAGCTCTCTCTAAAAGCATAATACTTAAATTCCCTGTACCCGCTCCAATATCTGCAACTTTTATCTTTGAACTTTGACTAGTTCTTTTAGCAAGCTCTACTAGCATATCTATACTAAGTGGTGCATAATTTGGTCTATATGAGTAAAATTTTGCATGTTTAGTATAATCCCAAACTTGTTCTACTATTTTTTCCATTTTTTTCCTTTAACTTTAATAGCAAAGCTAAAAAAAGCTAAAGGATTTTACTATGCCTTATGCACCGTCCATGCACGGATTTTATAAGGAATTTCAATCATATCCATAGAAGAAATTTTATTTTCTATCATTTTTAAAATTTCTTCCCATCTAGCTTTTCCAGCTTGTGCTTGAATATCATTTACAGAATGCCAAGCCCCAAGATAACGCTCTTTACTCCAAAGCTCTTTATAATCGCACTCCATAAAAAAGCAGTCTGTGAAATCTCCAGTACTTACTAAGATTTCTTCCCAATTTTTAACATTTTGAGTTCCACTACTTACACGAGTAAGCTCTGGTATAATATGTTTAATTTCCTCTTCAATTTCATAAAACACAGAGCCTTTAGCTATATGGCGTGGATTCCATATAGCAGTGAAATACCCCCCCCCTGTAAGCACTCTTGCGAACTCAGGTAAGGATTTTTTAGGATCTGTCCAGTGAAAAGAACTAGCCATGATTACCCAATCAGCATAATTACTAGGCATAGCAGTTTCTTCTCCGCTACCTTTATGCCAAGTAATATTTTGTGAATTTTGAGTAAATTTAATACCCTCTTCACGCATATTATCATTTGGCTCGACTGCATCTATACAAAGGTTAAACTCATCAGCAAGCATTTTAGTAAGCTTTCCCGTACCCGCTCCTACTTCTACAACTTTTAATGTGCTTTTATTTTGATCATTTACACATTTTATGAGCTTTTCTATAAGCATACTTGAGTATGCTGGTCTGTTATGGTAGTGTTTTGCAACTTCGCTAAAATCACCTTGTTTCATGAAACTCCTTTG
>NZ_JAKMRU010000033.1:0-5198 GCF_025772235.1 Campylobacter sp. IFREMER_LSEM_CL1085
GATTATTTTTAATGAAAGTGATAAGGATATTAAATAGCATATAAAGCTCATTGTTTAACAATGAGCTTATTGTGTTACGAATTTGCTTCTCTCCAATCATCACTTCCGCTTGTTCCAGCCGCTGTATGCTCCCAAATAACTTTTCTGTAATTTAAGGATACCTTAAAAAGCTCTGTTTTGTCATGATTGTTTGCTTCTTGAGCATTTGGCATTACTAAGGTAATATCTGTAATGATAGCATCTTCTAATTTAGTTGTAAAAAAATGTTCTTGTCCACCACTTGTTGATGTTCTAAACCAATGAACTTCAACACTCGGAAGTCTTTCACCTTTTGTAAGTGCATTGTAAAGTAGAGGAACTGCTTTATTTAGAGAGCAAGTGAAAGTAAAAGGCTTATGAACTCTTTGTCCTGATGGTTGTCCACTTTGTTGATCAACTGGAACTGTTACAATATGAGAAATTTCTTGAGCCATAATCTCGTCTTCGTGTCCTGCTTGATAGCGATTTCCTATACTTGCTTCTGTAGAAGCACCACTTGAAATAAGTCCTTGTGTTGAACCTTCGATTTTGATATATGCTGGTTGTGCCATGTTTTTCCTTATGATTATAATTTTAACTTTATATTTATATTAAAAGCTTTTAATATTTTAATACAAAATAAGTAAAAATAATATAAAATTAATAAATAGAAATAAAAATTATTTGAATTTATATTAGGAAAAATTATGTTTCAAAAAATAATGCAAATTTTAAAATCTAGGATTTTTGTAATCACATTAATACTTATTATTTTAGTTGTCTTAAGTTTATTTTTTTGGGCTTATGGTTCTTTATTTGCGTTTAATGAAATTTATGTTTTTAGTAATTCTTATTTAAGATTTGGGATAATTTTTATATTTTGGTGTTGTATTTTTTTGTTTTTCCTTTTAAAGCCTTTAAGTAATTTTATAAAATCTTTTAAGGATGACAAAAGAATAAGACTTAAAGAAATTAAAAAAGAATCTAATGAATTTTTATACAAAGCAAAAAGAAATTTCTTTATCGCATTAAAAGATGCCAAACAAACATGGAAAAAAGATATCAACACTAAAAATTTGCCTCTTGTTGTTATTGTGGGAAATGAAGGTGCTGGTAAAAGTACTTTTATAAATTATTCTGATATAGAATATCCTTTAAGTGATAGTTTAGAATCATATAAAAAGATGCATAAGTCTACCAATAATTTTAGCTTATATGTTTCCAAGAAAGGCGCTTTGCTTGATACTGAGGGAAATTATTTTTCTCAAGAAGATTTTTTTCATCCTAATAGTAGCGATGAGTTACCCGAAGATGATATAGAGAAAAATAGAGACTTTTTAATTAAAAAGAGCATTTGGCAAAATTTTTTAAAATTTTTAAATAAGAATTATTTTCATAGTAAATTAAATGGCATTATTTTAATAATTGATACTCGATTGTTTTTGGAAAACACAAAAGAATATTCTAATAATTTAATTCGTTATTTAACAAAAAGAGTGCATGAGTGTGAAAAAATTTTAGGTGTACAATTACCTATTTATGTTGTTTTTTCAAAATTAGATTTGATAGAAGGTATGAGAGAATTTTTTGATATTTTCAATGAAAAAATTCAAAAAAAAGCTTTTGGTGTAAGTTTTGCAGAACATTTTAAAGAAGAAGATATTCAAAAGTCTTTTGAAGAGATAAGCAAATCTTTGTTTTTACGTTTTGTTGATAAAAATTCTTCTATATACACTATAGAGGAAAAAAATAAAATTTATTTATTTTTAAAGCAGTTGGATAATTTATTTGTATTGAGCAAAGACTTTATCGTGCAACTCCAAAATGAAAATATTTTAAAAAATAGTTCAGTTTTAAGAGGGGTATATTATGTAAGTGCTTATCAAGAAAATGTGCCAAGAAATTTTATGCTTGATACAATTTGTGAAAAGTATAATATAAAAAAACCATTAGCTCAAGTAAAACAGTCTTTTAGCAAGCAAAGTTATTTTGTTCAGTCTTTGCTTGAAGATATTGTCTTTAAAGATTCATCGCTAAGTAGAATTAAAAGTTTTTACAAAAAGATATCGCTTGTGGGTTTAACTATATTTTTGAGTTGTATGACTTATTTTATTTCATCTTATTTTATTCTTAAAAGTGAGCAAGAAAAGAAAATATCTCAAAGTGTTTATACTGATCTTTCATTTTTGTTGAAAAATATGCAAGATTACCCCATGATGAGTATAGAAGAGAAAGCAAAATTATTAGTTGATTTAAGAAATATACTAAGTGTATATCCACAATTAATCGAAAAGGCAAGTTTGTTTGAATATTTTAGCTTAAACATAACATATAAAGGCTTTAAAAAAGCACAAAATTTATATTATAAAATTAGTGAAGATGTGTTGAAAAATACCCTATTAAAAGAAATGGAAATAATATTACAAACTGATGATAATTATGATAACTTAATTAAAACTTTATATGTATATAAATCATTGTTTGAGCAAAAATATCTTGATAAAGATTTATTAAAAATATGGATTAATGAAAATTGGAATTTTTTAGAAAAATATAAAATTTCTAAAGAAAATTTTCTATCTGGTATCGATGAACTTCAAAAGATTGACTTAAGCACTTCTCAGCAAGATGATATTTCGGTTAAACTATCTATTGAAAAACTATATAATGTAGCAAAAATTCAAAGAATATATACTTTACTTAACTTTATCATTCTAGATAAAAACAATAAAGTATATAATTTTAAAAATGAATTAGGATTTGCTGCTAATAATGTTTTCTCAGAGTCTATTAAAATTGATAGTATTGAAGAAATTTACACAAAAAAAGGTATGGCTGACTTTTTGCAAACATTAAATGTAAAAATAGATAAAGCCATTGAGATTGATTCGTGGATTTTAAATGATTTGTCAAATTCTGAAAATAGAAGCAATATGGCAATGGGAATTATTAAAATTTATTTAACGCAATATCAAAATAAATGGCAAGAAATTTTAAATTCACTTGCACCAAAAAAGTTTATTTCTAAAAGTTCTATGCTAAATGAACTTAATATACTATCTAAAAAAGAAAATCCTTTAATGAATTTTATAAAAATTGTTAGTGTAAATACCAATCTTAACGATGCTACTTTACTAACTCAAGCATATAATCTCGGTGTTAATGCTGCTGAAATAAAGACAAGTTTTATGGGGATTACCAGTTCGTTTGATGCTTATCATAAAATTATAGAACAAAATTCTATTTTAAATACGGGTGCTACTGCTGTAGGTTTAGATGTTGGAAGTCATCAAAAAACCATGGAATTAATAAATACAGATTTGTCTAATATTCATAAAAAAATAACTGACTTTACAACAAATAACTCGCAAACTATTGAGGAAAAAATAAAATACGCTTTAAGCGATAGTAAAGATTCTAGCGACCCATTTAGTTCTCTTGAACAAAATATTAAAAATTTACCAAGTGAATTGGAAAAATATTATGTAACTCTTTCTTTATATGCTTGGAATATTATAGAAAACCATGGAGTTTCTTTGTTTAATACTGTTTGGTTGAATGAGGTTTATGCACCATTTGTTAATGATATAGCTCCTTTTTATCCTTTTAATTTGCTAAGTTCACAAGATTTAAGTATAGATTCTTTTAAAAATTTCTTTGGTAAAAATGGAATTTTAAATAAGTTTTATGAAAAATATTTAACAAATGTTCTAATTAAAAGAAAAAATGTTTACTCTATTAATTCTAAATTTAGTTCAAGATTAACTTTTTCCAAAGAATTTTTGGATTTTATTACTAAGGCTGGTAATTTATCAGAGTTAATGCTAAATGCAAATGATGTAATGAGAGTGCGCTTTACTTTACAAAGTCTTGACTTAAGTGCCGATTTTTCTTTTGTAAAAGTTCAGTATAATGATACTTCTATTATATATGATCACACATTGCATACAAAATTAGATGTTATAACTGATGAATTTAACAATGGAACTAGTTTTGATTTCACTGCGTATTCTTATTTAGATGCTAATATAAATTACACAAAATCATATAAAGGAGAATGGGCTTGGTATAAATTATTACAGGAAAGTAAAAATTCAAATTCATCTTACAGTGTTTTATTTAATGACAATAAAAAAATGTATTTTGATTTCAAACTTAATAATAACAACTCAGATATTAATAATATAATTATGATATTAAGTGATTTTAAAATAGTAGAAAATATAACAAAGGCTCAAAATGATAGATAAAGAAACCATAGGATTGATAATTGAAAATATTGATGAAAATATTACAAAAACAGTAGCTTGTGTATTTGATGAAACTGGTGGACTTGTTGGATCAAGTCCAGAATGTTTATTTTGGATACAAGATAAAAATAATTCTGTTAAAGAAAAACATATGAAGATTACTTTTGAAGAAGGTTTTTTTACTATGACGCCTATAGAATGCAGTGATATTTTTTATAATAATTCTTTTTCTAGATTGGAAGATGGTTATGAAATTATTATCAACAAAGGCGATGTTCTAAAGTTAGGTCTTATTGAGTTGCGTTTTGTTGATTCAAAAGAGATTAAACAAGAAACTTTAAAGCAAGCAAAAGAAATAAAAGAAATAGAAAAACACACACAGATGGATGAAATAGAGCTAAAACCTAGAGGAAAAATAGATGGTTTAGATTTTAAGGCAAAAGAAAACATTAAAGAACTTATTGAAACAAAAATAGATTATAGTTTTATAGAGGATAATAATATTAAAAATTCTGAAGTTATTATGGAATCTAATTCTTCTGTTAATTTAGATTTTACTTATGAAAATATAGGAAAAATTTTAGATAAATTGCAAAATGAATTATCACAAAATCGTAAAAAAACAATACTAAATGATAATTTCCAAAAATTAAATATAGATGATTTTCAAACGGTTATTTCAAAAATTCCGCTTATTAAAGATACAAAACTAATTAATCTTGTTGTGTTAAAATTAATTACTAAAGAATTGTATTCACCTGTATTTAAAGAGATGGAAGAAGATATTTTTATGACTTATTTGCAAAATGCCTTGCAAAATATCATCAAAAATGATCAAAATATATTTGAAAATTTGACTTTACTGTCTTTAAATAAATACAAAGAAAAATAATTTTTCAAAGTAAAGTAAGATAATTTTCCAAAATTAAA
>NZ_JAKMRU010000034.1:0-2798 GCF_025772235.1 Campylobacter sp. IFREMER_LSEM_CL1085
CTAAAGATAGTTTTTGTATATAGGCTATTTTTAAATTATTGATTACTTGTATAGACATAAGTTTATAATTATTATATTCTTGATTAAAGTGATTAAGATTTTCTAAAAATATTTTATACTCATTGATATATTCTTTTTCATCTTGTATATTATCTAAATATTTAAGACTTTGATTGAAAATATTATTATTGTAAAAATTACAAGAAAAACTATCAAAATTAAATTCTTTTAACAAATTACTATTTTTATTATCTATAGAACATAAAGGAGCAAAGGAATTTTGTATGTTTTTGTAGTAGGGGTAGAGAGAGTGGGTGGTGGATGTTGCTTTTCCTCCTAAAGAAGTTATGTTTATTATGAATAGTTTTTTTGTTTTGGTTATTTTTTTAATTGTTGTTAAAATTCCTGATGGTGCTAAATAATACAAAGGTCTTTCATTGATATCTTTTATTAAATATTCTAGTATAACATTTCTAGAAGTTTCATTTTTAACAATATCTTTTAAAAAGTCTAATTCTTCTAGTGTCTGCCTTTTATGAAAATCATCTAAAATAACACTTTTTTCTTGCCAATCTCTAAAACCTGAAATTCTAGCTAAAAAATCTCCAAAATCATAAGGTCCTATATAACAATCTACAATACCATCTTTAATATCCTTAAGATGTTCCATTAATCCTTTATCTCTCATTTTCTAGCCTTTTTAATTTACAAAGAAGAAGTAAAACAATATTTATTAGTTTTCTACTAAAAAGAATGATTATTGATAAATAACATATCATTTCAAATAATCCATATTTTGAAAAATATCTACCTAAATATATGAAATTTAAAAATACAATTGGTGGAAAGAGTAATAAGTTTTCACAAAAAATACTATACACCCAATCTATAATTTTATTAGAAACTCCATATTTACTTTTGCAATTTTTGCATTTTATTTCTAATTTGCCTGAGAATATATTCCAAATATTTTGTAATTTATTGATTTTTGTTTTACAAACTTCACATTCTTTATAAATAGACATTTATTTTTCCTATATAATTTAAAAATTATCTTTAAAATTTAAATTATCTTCCGCATGCATTTAATTTTCCTTTAGCAAAATTTATGAAATAATTGTATCTTTTTGCTTCATATATTGTTGGGTGTATCATTTCTTGAATTTCGGTTTTTAGTTTTGTTTTATATAATAAATTCATTTTTTTATAAGAATTAATCATATTTTCTAATAACTGTTCTTTTTGAGGTATAGAACACATAAAGTTTTTATCTAGGCTTGAAGCAAATGGGATTAAATTAAAAAGAAAATAATCAGCATTAAAGGCTATTTTCATAAGTGTATAAGTGTCAGGCAATGCATCTATTTTGTTAATAAAAATGATATATCTATCCATAATGCTTATAAAATTGTTCATTTCGTTTAAATTGGTAGTGCTATTAGAAGCAAGATAAAAATAATTAAGATTAGTTTCACTTTTTCTTCCAAATATACTTACTTTATTTCTAAGAGCTACCAAATAAGCATTGTCTAAACCTAAAATTTGCATAAATTTAAAATCTTTTTTAAAATTATGCATATAATTTAATAATTCTTTTTGATTAAGTTTTAATTCTTGATTTAAGTTTTGTTCTACAAAAACTTTTTTAAATTCTTCTTCGTTGCTCCAGAATAATTTAGATGTCTCTTTTCTAATTTGATTTTCTTTTTCATAATAATACTTATCCCAAAAGATAAGCTCTAAAGGGCGATAAGCTAAGCTTATAAAAATAATCAAAGCTATAAGCAAACCGCAGGGTATATAAAATCTTTTAAGTTTATTCATTTATATTCCTTGATATTTTAAAAATAGTTTATAAAATTTTCTATAAAAATCATAATGATATTTTTTTATACTATTTATTGTATTACTAATATTTGGCATTCTAAAATTTTTAAAATATAGTATTTATTTTCAAAAAAAATACTATATATTTACTCTGCTTTAATTTCTCCACCTTTAACAACAAGACCCTTAGAATCTATCACTACTTCTACTCCACCTGCTTTAATGATAACACAATCTGGTTTAGCATTAATCAATGTTTCTCCTACTTGTATAGTTGCCTCACTATCAGCCTTTAGATAATGAGCTGTTTTTGCATAGGTAGTGATATTATTAGCCACCATACTTGTATTTTTATCGCTTTCAAATCCCATGGATTCATTGCTTGTAAAAAGAATATTGTCTTTACTTTTACAATCTATCTCTTTTTCGCTCAAGACTTGTATTTTATTGCTTGTATTTATATTGTAATAACCTTCTATAATTTCTTTTTTGTTTCCTTTAACATTTCTAGTTTCATCTTTATGTATAATGGTATTTTTGTTTGCGCATATTTCAGTGTCTTTATTTTCTCCTATATATTCACTTGAATTTTTAGCCACTCTTAACTTGTTGTCTACTCCTACATTTAAAGTGTTAGATAATCCAACTATGGTGTCTTTAGATAAACCTACATTTATTAGATACTCAGCACCAACATTGACATTTTTAGCTAAATCTATGGTTTGCGTATGAACTTTTTTAATTCTTTCATTATAAATCCCATCCACCATAGAATCTTTATCATTTAAAATTCTTTGAGTAAAGTTGTGCTGAACCAATTCATCATAGTCTCTTTCTGCTTTTAGATAGATTTGTTCTTTATCTTTTAAGTTGGATAAAGTTAGTTCATTGTATCCTTGTTCATATACTCCTATAGTTTTAGAGCTAATGGAAGTTTTGTGATCATGGTGTGGCAACGATACAAGAGGATC
>NZ_JAKMRU010000035.1:0-1652 GCF_025772235.1 Campylobacter sp. IFREMER_LSEM_CL1085
CCCTCAGTTTCCAAACATTAACTATCAAAGAGCATAATTACACTTGTAAAAGCAAACATTCATAGATAACTCCTTAGTTTTTAAAGATCTAGTTTCAAACTAGATCTTTAAAGATAATTCAATCTATAAATACAACCCTATAATATATTTTTATCGTTTTTATTTACTTTAAGAATTCTTATATAAAACTATGCTATAATACAAGCCATAGTTTTAATTTTAATAAGGAGAATTCTCATGAAACTAGTTAAACTTAGTTTAGTAGCAGCATTAGCTGCAGGTGCTTTTTCAGCAGCTAACGCTGTTTCACTTGAAGAAGCTATAAAAGATGTTGATGTATCAGGAATGTTCAGATATAGATTTGAATCTGATAGAAGAGATATTGGCAATACAATTGTAGATGGTTACAACAGCTCTAAAGAAAACAAGCATAAATTTAAATCTCAATTAAATTTCAAAGCAGCTTTAGATGATAACTTCAAAGCTTTTGTTCAATTCCAATATAGTACAAGTGAACTTGGTTTTAATAGCCCAAATGCTAAAGCTGAAACTGATACTGATAGTACTTTTGTAGTTCAACAAGCTTACTTAGAATATACTAATGAAGCTTACGCTACAAATGTAATCTTTGGTAAAATGGAAGTTGGTTCTATTTGGACTGATGATGCAGTAGGAACAGGAGCTAAAATTCTTAATAATTCTATCGAAGGTTTAACTTTTGCTGGTTATTGGTTTGATAGCTTCAATGTTACAAGCGATGGAGATTTTACAGATTTAGGTATTGCTGATACTTCTTTATATGGTGCTGCTGTATTAGGTGATTTTGATCCATTTGCTTTCCAAGTATGGGCTGCTTATTCAAACAATTGGGCATTTTTATATGCAGTAGATGCTAGCTATAAATTTGCATTCAACGATGCTAACTTCAAAATCCAAGCTCAATACTTAGGAAATAGCTTGGATAGTGATAAAGAAAAATTAGGTCTAGATAATAGCAATTTCTACGCTGCTCAATTACAAGGACAAATTTCTGCTTTTGATTTCCAAGCAGGTATCGTTGGTTATGGTGAAAAAGACAAAGCTAGCTTAGTAGTTTTAGAAGATAAAGGTAGAGTAATCGCTCCAGGTGAGCAAATTTTCTATTCTACTGGTAGTGATTTAAGAGGTAGTATAGGTGAAAACTTCTTCTATTTTGCAGGTTTAGGTTATACTTTTGCTGAAACTGTTAGAGTAGGATTTGACTATATCGGTGGTAAAACTGAATATGCAGCAGGTGCTGAAACAGATAAAAATGAATATATCGCAAGAGTATCTTATGCATATAGCCCAAAACTTACATTTAGTGGATTCTATTCTTACTTAACTGAAGATTTCAATAAAGCTGGTGTTCATGATAGCGATGATCAATTCATCAGACTTGAAGCTCTATACAAATTCTAATTATAAAAGCTAAGCCAAAAGGCTTAGCTTACTATATCTAAAATTATCTCTTCTTTTATTCCTTGTATCTTAATTTCTTTTATTTTTAAATCATTAGGTAGATTTTCAAGCAAAGCTTCTTTATTATATATATTTTTACTTGCTAATACTCTTAGTATTTTACCCCTATAAGCTTTAGCAAAATGACTTAAAGTTTTGGAATTTTTTAAAAA
>NZ_JAKMRU010000036.1:0-1599 GCF_025772235.1 Campylobacter sp. IFREMER_LSEM_CL1085
CTTCAAAAGAATATATAGAATGTGAAAATGCTTTTAAAGCAGATATAGGTAAATCAATGGGGAAAGAGCCTTTGGATTATGGCGAGCTTAGAAAAAAATATGATAAAGAAGCTGATGCTTTGTTTGACTAAATAGGAGTGAAAAATGAGTAGTGTTTAGCTACTCGTTTTTATTATTCCTATAAATTTACATATTATTCCTATAAATTTTTTAAATTTTTTAAATTTTTTAAATTTTTTTTTATTAGTATCAGTATTATTAATATTGATTTTAGCATTACTTATGCTTATTTCAGAATTATCTTTACTTTCTCCAATTTCTAAATTTTCAAGATCTTTTCTAGAATTGTTTATGATTATAGTTGCGTTATCGGCAATAATTTTACTATCCTTATCAGCTTTAAGTAGAGTTATTTTACTGCCCTTTTTTTCAGCTGTAATTTCTAAATTTTCTTTCTTTTTCCCAAAAAGTGAAAAACTAAATATAACATTTTATCCTTATGTGAAAATATTTTTGATATTTTACTATAAATTAAATAAAATATCTACCCAATATCAATAATATATGATATAAATAGTTAATATAAATATTAACTAGAGATTTTAATCCCTAGTTAATTCTTTATCAGAATTTTCTTTTTTTAGGCATACTACTTTACCCCTAAACATCTGCATTTTAATTTCTTTTGTTACAAATTCTAACCCTTTTAAAAGCATTAAATCATTAAAATCACTCATACCTTGAGAGCTTTGCTCTTGTGTAAAATTTGGTAAAATTACACTAACATTAGAATATTTTTCTTTAATTTCTAAAGCTGTTTTTTTACCTGTATTTTCTAATCCTTTTAATTCTTTTTTTACATCATTATCAGCAAATATTGTGATATTTTTATCAGGATAGAGAGTATTTAGTTTTTTAACCACACTTTCTAAATTACCAGCATCTACTGCCATAATGATAGGTTTATTTAAAGCTTTATACAAAGTAGCACCAGTAGCAAAACCTTCACATAAATAAAATTCTTTTAAATTATGAAGTGTTTTAGCTCCTATAATATGAAAACAACCTTGTTTTTTTGCAAGATATTCCACACCTTGATCTTTTTCTTCTTGAGTTTTAATTACCCCTATGATTTTATCTCCATTTGAAAATATTCTTTGAAGTGACCATAATTTTCCATTTTCATCTTTTAAAGGAATTAATAATGAACCCATTTTATCTTGTTTAAGATAAAAGTTTTCATCAAAGCCTTTTTTCTTTAAGTAAGCATGGTTAGAATTAGCCCATCTTGCATTATTATACTCATCTTCTAATTTTAAGGCAGTTTTTTCTTGTAAGGCTAAAATTTCTTTTTCTCTAAGCTCTTGATCTTTTTTTATTTGATTATGTAATTCTTGAGAGCTTTTTAAATTACCATTATAGTTTTTTTCTACTTGCATTTTCCAATTTTTCTTTATGCCTGTTTTAAAATTTTGTATAAAACCTGCAGGAAAATTGTTATTTAAATATCCAATATAAGCACCACTTAATTCTCTACCTTTATCATTAGTAGTTTTTACTCTATGAATTTTACCATCCATAATAGGTAAATTATCTATA
>NZ_JAKMRU010000037.1:0-1545 GCF_025772235.1 Campylobacter sp. IFREMER_LSEM_CL1085
ATTCACCCCATTATACAAACTCCCACTAATAAAAGGCTTGTCTATATCATCATCTAAAAATGAAATAATAACTTCATCTCCTATTCTAGGTGTATGGTAAAAACCTGAATGATTGCTTGCTACATTACTAGCTACTCTTAAGAATGGACTATGGTGATACATGTTTGTTTTATTATCTAATTCTTCTTGATTAGCATAAAGATTAATCCTTACCTTTACTCTTCCATATTCATCTGTGTATATGGTATTTCTTTGATTTTCTATATTAGAATCTTCTCCTATAACTATACCCATGGTATTAATTGGAGGTTTTGGTTTGGATTTAAAACTAGGTGTAAAGGTTAAAAAAGATGGGGTAAGGGTTAAATTATTTGTATAAGATTTGCTTAGATTTAAGTCTTTAATATTTAAATTATCATTGGTATTGATAGTATTAGCTAAAATAGCATCATCAATTAAAATTTGTTCTTTTGCTATAATGGTATATTCTTTGGTGGTTTCTTCTTGAATATTAATTTTAATACTTTCATTTAAACTAAGATGATAAATATTGCTTTTTGCTTTTAGTATATTATTAAGCATAGTGTTTCTTTTTTCTTTTAGGGTAGGGGATTGTTTTAAATTAATATTTTGTGTAAAGGAATACTCACTTTCATAAGAATGCTCATTATAATGTACATTGGTGTTTTGTGCTTTAGTGCTTAAGGAATATAAACTTAAAGGTTGTTTGGAATTATTACTAGAATGAGTAAAAGCATTAGTTTGTATTTGTTTTTCTTTATTTAGTGCGTAAATACAAGTTTCATTAAGATGGTTGTTGATATTAGGATTAAAAACTATATCTTTTATTTTGCCTTTATGAGTATAAAAATCATAAAAATAAATATTATCTTTATCTTCATAAAAATAAATACCATGATTGTGTGCTAATCTTGTGATAAATTCTAAATCACTTTCATTGTATTGAGAAATCAATTCTTTAGTTTCATATATATGATGAATATTAGAAAAATCAATGTTTTTATTTAGCTTGGTGTTGTAATAGGCTAAGGTTTGTTTAATTACTTCTATTATGTTTGTATGAGTATAAATACGATTTGCTTTATTAAAATCAAGTCTTATTAAAGGAGAATGCAAGTTAAACTTAAAAAAATGTTTATGGTTTAATTGTTTAAAATTTTCTTTTACAATATTGCTAGCACTGCCTTGATTAACACCTAAATAGTCAACATAAGATATTATTCCCCGATAAATCATATCAATATTAGTTGAAAAGTCTATCTTTTTGTTTTCATAAGGATTTTTAATTATAAGTGAAGCTTCTTTATCAATAAGCATATTAGGATTAAATTCAATATTGTCATCACTAAAAATATCATTATTGATATTTTCATAAAAACCTTCACATTCACATAAAAAGATCTGATCCAAGCTTTCTTTTATAATGGCTTTTGTGATTTTAAAATCAAGTTTGTTAATTTTTAAATTAAGATAAGAGTTGTTTGTATTCATTAAAAAACCTTTGTTGGTATTGGGATTTATTGG
>NZ_JAKMRU010000038.1:0-1412 GCF_025772235.1 Campylobacter sp. IFREMER_LSEM_CL1085
CATGATACTTAACTCATCATTGCTTTTAGTATCTTTACTTAAAATAGTATCTTTGGTTTCATGATTGATAAATTTAAAAAAGTGTAGTAGGTTGTTTTGTAAATTAACAATTCTTGAGCTTACTGCTTTGTTTATGTATATAAATACTATTATCACAATTACTAAAATAACAAAAAGAGATATAAATGCTATGGTTGTTATAAGTTTTGTAATAGGCATTTGTATAGAATCAACTGGAGCCATAGTCACAATAGACCAAGCATCTTGTGAGTTATCCCAAAGATCAAAAGTAGCTATTGCTGCTCTATTTTTCTTTCCATCGCTTGCGCGAGTAAAGTCAAAAACAGTATTTATTTTATCTTTTTGTAATTGTATTAATGTTTTTGCACTAGGATGAGGATTTGCTTCTGAAATACTTTTTCCTGTAAATTTAGAAACAGGACTAACTGCTATTAGACCCTCAGCACCAAGTAATAATCTTTGATCATCTTTGAAAATACTTCTTTTTGGATCTGTTAGCTCTCCTCTAAAATGCGTTAAACTTCCTAAAGCTCCAACTACACCTATAATATTTCCATTTTTAAAGATTGGAATTACAATATTGTATGCAAAAATTTCTTCACCATTGATGTTGAAAATTTGAGGTTTTCCTATTGATTCTTTTTGTGTTGATATAGCATTATTAATACTTTGTTGTTGTAAAAATGCATCATATGCTTGAACTAATTGCACGCCGCCTTCTGTTTTTAAAGAAGTATCATGAAGTAACATTAAAAATTTATGCTGATTTGTAAGTAGTTTTGGGTTGGTATTTTGATTGATTGGGGTATTAAAAAAATGAACATACATATATGCAATTTTTTCATTTGAATCAAGCACACCTTCTAAAATATTTTGCACTTCTGTATCATCAATACTATTTTCATTTGAAATAGTATTTTTTATAGTATCTTCTACTCCTAGTAAAGTTGAATAAACACTTTCTGTTGCTCCACGGACGATATTTGCATATCTAAAAGCATTAATTTGAAGTAGTTTATCTGCTTCGGTGTGTAAGATATTTGAAGCTTGTATGGAAAAAATACTTGCTAAGATTATAATACCTAGCATTACTATGGAAATTACAACTCCAACTATTTTGGTCCCTATTTTTAAATTTGAAAACAATGTATCTCCTTTATGTGTTTTTAAAAAGGATGTATTTTATCCTAAAAAAATAATTTTTTTATTTTTAATTAATTAATATTTGTTTGGTATTTCTAATAGTGGGCTTGAATGTAAAATGTAGATTTAATAGAGTATCAAAGTTAAACCCATTAAGGGTTTAACTTATTTAGAATTTTTTCTTCCTAGCATCTTCTAAGATATCATTAGCTATTTGATTGACATTGTCTGCAACTATAGCGCTGTCG
>NZ_JAKMRU010000039.1:0-1237 GCF_025772235.1 Campylobacter sp. IFREMER_LSEM_CL1085
TAAAGTCTTCTAGTTTAGGCTGATAATCATCTACAATTTTAATCATATCTTTAGGACTTGGATTTAAAGTCATTTTTTCAAAATTTCTAAATTCTTGTACTTTTTCAAAGCGATGATTTGTTTCCCAATAAATCGTATATAAAGGAGAATAAAGTAATTTTGCAAGCACGGCAAGTATTATGATTAATATAATACAGGGTATATAAAATCTTTTAAGTTTATAAAAAGGTTTTTTCATTTATATTCCTTGATGTTTTAAAAATAGTTTTTGTGCTTTTTTCTGTTTCGTTTAAGGTTTTATTTTGAGTGTTAAGTTCTATCTCATTCATTTGTACATTCTTTTAGTTTAGATTGTAGGGTATTGAGCTGATTGATTTGTTTTTGATCGAGTCTGAGTTTTGGATAATTATTGTTTATATTTTCTATTTTCATTTTAAGATAATCATCTTTATAGGCAATAAATTTAATTTTTGAATTTATAAGATTGATATATCTATCAACTGCAATATTAATTTTTTCTATGCCATTTAGAATTGCTATGGTTTTGGGATTATTTAAATCACAAATAGGAGCTATTGAAAGTTCTCTTAGGTACATATTATTAGCAAACGCACCATCTAAGCCAATCAATAGATTAATATATGTTACAATTTCTATTATTTCAAAATCATTATCATTTTTTTTCAAAAAATCCTCTTCTAAACGAGTATTTAGAAAAAATAAAAAATCTTCAAGTGCATCAAATCTTTCCTTATCAAATAAAAAAGAAGTTTTTTGATTTGTGATATTTCCTTCATTATATAAAAGATAAAGTATAATATCAGTATTTGAATTTGTTGTAACATGCCCAGCTTGTCTCATAAGCTCAACATCTTCATCTGTAGGATAATAAGAGGTTAAAATTCTTATATCTTCAATACTAGCTTGTATCATCTTAAGATTTTTAATAATCATTTGTGTAACTTTTTCTTGATTATAGTTTTCTTTGCTTAAATTCTTAGCATATTCTAATTCTTCCTTGCCTTCGTTTTCACTCCATTTGATTAAAGCACTAAGATTTTCTCTTGCTTTATTTTCATTAGCTTCTTTAAATTGTAAAGCTTCTTGGATAAAGTTATAAGCATTGCTAGCAATTATGATAAAAACTAATACAATAAAAACTATAATAGAAATTCTTTTTGATATTTTAAGCAATTTTTTTACCTTTAAAGTTAGTATTATTTATTATAGCATTATT
>NZ_JAKMRU010000004.1:0-105536 GCF_025772235.1 Campylobacter sp. IFREMER_LSEM_CL1085
GAGTTTTAGTAGATTATAATATAATATTAGGATGATGTTAAATAAGTTAGATTTTTTCTTAAAAGATAATAATATATTTCTAAGTGGTTCTGCTGGAGTTGGTAAATCATTCTTAACTACAGAACTTGTTAAATTATATAGAAAACAAGGTAGAATTGTTGTTGTATTAGGTTCTACTGGATTAAGTGCATTTAATATAGGAGGAGTTACTTTACATGGTTTTTTTGCCTTTAAAAGATGTCAAAATTATGATGAATTGTATTATGAAGATCGAAAACAAAGAAATAAGTTAGAAAAATTAAAAAGAATTTTAAAACAATGTGATTTATTAATTATTGATGAAATTTCTATGATAAGTGCATCTTTGATGGAAATGATTTATTATAGATTAACAAGAAGTGACTTTAGTGGTAAAATTTTATTAGTCGGTGATTTTTTTCAACTTCCACCTGTAATAAACTACAAAGAGAATCAAAACACTTTATTTCAAAATACTCTATATGCTTTTTCTTCTCAAGCTTGGAATGATTTAAAATTTGTCAATTTAAAGCTTAGTATTACTAAAAGAACTTTAGATAAACAATTTTATGAATATTTATTTTTTCTTAGAATTGGCAAAGTAAATCAAGAAATACTAAGTTTTTTTAAAAAAATGTTAATTTATCCAAAAGATTTGCTTGAGTATATGGACGAATATACCCTATTGTGTGCTACAAATAAAAAAGCTAATTGTATAAATGCTAAAAAATTAAATCTTTTGCAAGGTAAAGAAAAAATATTTAAATCAAGAATGGAAAAATTAGATTATACTTTAGATGATAAAATTTATGAGCAGTGGATTAAAGGATTAAATTCTTTAGAGGAGTTAAAATTAAAAATAGGTTCTAAGATTATTTTTTGTGTAAATAATAAAGAGGAAAATTATTACAATGGAGAACAAGGAATTATTTTAGATTTTATAAAAGATAAAGAGCAAGAATATATTCTGATAGAGAAAAATAATGGTGAAAGATTGAAATTAAAACCATATGAATATACCTTAGAAGAGTATGAGTTAGACAAAGATGAAAAACTAGAAGTTAAGATAAAAGCTAAATTTGTTCAATTTCCTATAAAACTAGCTTATGCTATAACAATCCATAAATCTCAAGGTATGAGTATAGATAAGCTTATATGTGATATTGATGGAATTTTTGAAAAAGGACAATTATATGTATGTTTATCAAGGGCCATTAATCCTTGTAATTTAAAAATCATATATAATTATAAAATGCCTTTTGAGGATTATTTTTTAAGAATTTTAAAAACCGATAAAGAAGTGAAAAAATTTTATTTACAAGAAAAATTTATAGATTTAGAAGAAGATGAGGAGATAATATGAAGTGGATTATAGTTTTGCTTTTAATGTTTTTTAATATCCATGCTAGTTCCTTGAGTATAGAAAATTTTAGAACTGATTTATATTCAAAGGTTGGAAACAATACTTTAAAAAAAATTGAAATGAATTTAGATTTTGAAGGAGAAAATTTAGATCAAAAGAAAATTATAGATGCTTTAAATACCATTGTATCTAGTTATTTTTATGAAGATTTGTTTACAGAAGTTGGTAAAAATAATTTTAAAGAAACCTTGCTTAAATTTAGTAATAAAAAATATAAAACTCAAATTAAAAATATTTATATTTTAAAAATTAATTCGGTAGCTAAGTTTGACTTGGAAGAATTTAAGCGTTTTATAAATGATTTGGAAAAAAAAGATGACAATACAATAAAAACTATCAAACAAAAGGAAATTCAAGATAATTCCAAAGTTGCAAAAAATACGGATCAAAATAATACTCAATCAAAAGATATAAATACCGATCAAATAAACAACAATGATAAAGATGATAATAAAAGTTTTAATCAAGATACTAACACAAGTAAAGAGGCTATGGATATGATTTTAAAAACCATGGAAAAAACTCAAATGCAAATGTTAGCTCCAAGTAAAGAACAACAAGATTTGTTTAATGAAATACCATTTTGATTATTGAATAATATCAAAATGGCTTGGGATTTTTGGTATAAAAATATTTTCGTTGATATTTTGATCAAATTTCTGATTATAAAAATAAATACTAACTAAGTTTCCTAACTCATCTTTATAAGAAATATTACTAAGATTATCATTTTTTAGTTTGATATTATATGTGATATTTTCGTATTTTGCTTCATAATTTTCATGAGATATTAATTTTGCATTTTTAAAAATTTCTTGAAGATTTGGTAAATTTTGCAATTGAGTATAAATAGCTTGTTCTAACTCAGGCTCTATGATAATAACTTCTTTGTGATTGATATAAATTTGTTTTTTATTTGGTTTAGTATAATTCCAAAAGGCTTTATTTTGAGTAATGATAAAATTTCCTTTATAATTTAGTGAAGAATTATTGCTTTGCACCTTTTGTTCAAAATCACTACTAAAATTTTTAAAATTTATATCAAAAGCAAAAATACTACAAGCAAATAACATTAAAAATATAAAATATCTCATAATTATCCTTTAAAAATTTTGTAAATTATATAAAATTTATCCAAACAAAACTTTTTATATAGTTCTAATTAAATTCAAGGTATAATCTAGCATATATTTTTGTAATTAAAGGTAAAAAAATGTTTTCTAGTGTATTTAAAGCAATATTTGGCACAAAAAATGATCGAGAAGTAAAAAAATATTTAAAGAGGGTTGCACAAATTAATGCTTTAGAATCAAAATACCAAAATTTAAGCGATGATGAATTAAAACAAGTATTTATAGAATTTAAAACACAAATTCAAAAAGAAGAACAAACTTTAGACCAAATATTGAATGATGTTTTTGCGATAGTTAGAGAAGTAGGAAAAAGAACTCTTAATATGCGTCATTTTGATGTGCAATTAATTGGTGGTATGGTTTTACATGATGGAAAAATTGCTGAAATGAAAACTGGGGAAGGTAAAACCTTGGTTGCAACTTTACCTGTTGTATTAAATGCTATGAGTGGTAAGGGTGTGCATGTGGTTACCGTAAATGATTATTTGGCTAAAAGAGATGCAGAGCAAATGAGTGCTATTTATAATTTTTTAGGTTTTAGTGTAGGTGTGATACTTTCAGAACAAAATAGTGATGAGGCACATAAAAAAGCTTATGAGTGTGATATAACTTATGGTACAAATAATGAATTTGGCTTTGATTATTTACGCGATAACATGAAATTTTCAAAGCTTGAAAAAGTACAAAGAGAGCATAATTTTGTTATAGTTGATGAAGTGGATAGTATTTTAATAGATGAAGCAAGAACTCCGCTTATTATAAGTGGGCCTACAAATAGAACTTTAGACGGCTATGTTAAAGCAAATGAAGTAGCAAAACAAATGCAAAAAGGCCAAGCAGCTACTACTCCTCAAGAATTGCCAAGTGGTGATTTTGTTGTTGATGAGAAAAATAGAACTATTATGATTACAGAGGCTGGAATTTCTAAGGCTGAAAAATTATTTGGAGTAGAAAATTTATATAGCTTAGATAATGCAATATTGGCCCATCAGCTTGATCAGGCTTTAAAAGCGCATAATTTATTTGAAAAAGATGTGCATTATGTATTAAGAGATAAAGAAGTTGTAATTGTTGATGAATTCACGGGAAGATTAAGTGAAGGAAGACGCTTTAGTGATGGTTTACACCAAGCATTAGAAGCTAAAGAAGGGGTAAAAATTCAGGAAGAAAGTCAAACTTTAGCAGATATTACTTTCCAAAATTATTTTAGAATGTATAAAAAGTTAGCAGGCATGACAGGTACTGCACAAACTGAGGCAACGGAATTTTCTCAAATTTATAATTTAGATGTAGTTTCTATACCTACAAATATACCAATTGTAAGAATAGATAAAGATGATTTGATTTATAAAACTCAAGAAGAAAAATTTAAAGCAGTTATTGAAGAGATAAAAAAAGCAAATGCAAAGGGTCAGCCAGTTTTAGTGGGAACTGCAAGTATTGAAAGAAGTGAAGTATTTCATAATATGCTTGTAAAAGAACGCATTCCTCATCATGTGCTTAATGCTAAAAATCACGAGCAAGAAGCTTTGATTATCCAAGATGCAGGTAAAAAAGGTGCAGTGACTATAGCTACTAATATGGCAGGTCGTGGGGTTGATATAAAAATAGATGATGAAATAAGAGCTTTAGGCGGGCTTTATATTATAGGAACTGAGCGTCATGAAAGCAGAAGAATAGATAATCAACTTCGTGGTCGTGCAGGGCGTCAAGGTGATCCTGGTGTAAGTAGATTTTACTTAAGTTTAGAGGATAATCTTTTGAGAATTTTTGGTGGTGATCGCATAAAAAATATCATGGAAAGATTGGGTATAGAAGAGGGTGAGCATATAGAAAGTCGTATTGTTACAAGAGCTGTTGAGAATGCGCAAAAAAAAGTTGAAAGCTTGCATTTTGAGAGCAGAAAACATTTGCTTGAATATGATGATGTGGCAAATGAACAAAGAAAGACTATTTATAATTATAGAAATGAATTGTTAGATGAAGAATTTGACTTGCAAGATAAAATTTTAAAAAATATTGCCGAGTATAGTAATCACTTAGTAAGCCAAATTTATCTAAATGCAGAACTTGAAGATGATATTAAGCATTTTGAAAGCTTAAAGCAAAAAGTAAATTATGAGTGTAATCTTGAGCTTAGCGAAGCTGATTTTAAAGATTTAGGTGTAATTGAAGCAGAAAATAAATTAAGTGAAATTTTAGAAAAAGCTTACAAAGATAAAATGAATATTATTGAAGATAAGGAAGCTAGAAGAATTGAAAGAATTCTATATCTTCAAATTTTGGATAATCTATGGAGAGAGCATTTATATCAAATGGATATTTTGAAAACTGGTATAGGTTTAAGAAGTTATAATCAAAAAGATCCTTTAGTAGAATATAAAAAAGAAAGTTATAATCTTTTCATGGAGCTTGTTGAGCGTGTTAAATTTGATAGTTTGAAATTACTATTTAATGTAGTTTTCACTCAAAAAGAAGCACAAAATTTTGAAGAAAAAAGCCACGAACAAAACGAGCAGTTTTTAGCTAATACCACAGAAAGTGGTGTTGATGAAAATGGTGAAGCACAAATTACTAAAGTACCTAGAAATTCACCTTGTCCTTGCGGTAGTGGTAAAAAATATAAAGAATGTCATGGTAAAAGTGGTCCTAAAAAGGGTATTTTAGCTTAAGGTTTGAAATGAATTTAGTTATAGTTGAAGATGATATAAATATGAGAAAATCACTCGAAATTGCTTTGAGTGAGTATGAAGAATTTGCTATAAAATCTTATAAATCAGCAACTGAAGCTTTAAAAAAACTAAATGATGATGTTGATTTGATTATTACAGATATTAATATGCCGGGTATGGATGGTATTGAATTTGTGCAAGCTTGTGAGAATAAATATGATTTTATTATTATTACAGGTAATGCAACGCTAAATCGTGCCATAGAAGCAGTAAGACTTGGAGTAAAAGATTTTCTAGTAAAACCATTTGATATTAATACTTTAGTAACTGCGATAAAACGCGCAAAAATAATTCAAGAAAAGACTTCTAAAAAAACAAACAAAAAGATTATCAAAAAAGAAGAAAATCAAGATTTTTATGGCACTTCTAAAGCTTTGGAAGATTGTTTAAAATTGGCTACTAAGGCTGCTAAGACAGATGCAAGTGTGCTTTTTTTTGGAGAAAGTGGGGTAGGTAAAGAAGTTTTTGCAAATTTTGTGCATAAAAATTCAAAAAGAGCACAAAAACCTTTTGTGGCTATTAATATGGCAGCAATTCCATCAAATTTGATAGAAAGTGAGCTTTTTGGTTTTGAAAAAGGTGCATTTACCGATGCTAATACTACTAAAATAGGGTTGTTTGAGCTTGCTAATGAAGGCACTTTGTTTTTAGATGAAATAGGTGAAATGCCTTATGAAATTCAAGCAAAATTATTAAGAGCCTTGCAAGAAAAAGAAATTACAAGATTAGGAAGTACTAAAAGTATAAAGATTGATGTAAGAATTATTAGTGCAACTAATGCTCATATAGAAAAAAAGATTACAGATAATGAATTCAGACAAGATTTATATTATAGGCTTAATACTATTCCTATTAATATACCACCACTAAGAGAGCGTCAAGAAGAAATTTTGCAAATTGCACAAAAGGTATTACTTGATACATGTAAAGAATACGATTTTAATGAAAAAACTTTAAGTCAAGAAGCACAAGGTGCTTTGCTAGCTTATGATTTTCCAGGTAATATTAGAGAATTGATTTCTATTATACAAAGAGCTTGTATTTTAAGTGAAAATGATGAGATTAGCGCTCAAGATTTATTTTTAGAAAGTAGAAAAAGTAAAGATATTAAAAATCTTGAAAAAGAATTGATTTTAGAAGCTTTAAAAAATTCGCAAGATATTGCAGAAGCAGCTAAGCTTATAGGGATGAGTGAAAAAATTTTTAGTGAAAAAATGAAAAAATACAATATTACTTAAAAAGGATGGATGATGAAAAAAATAGCCATTGTAGGTGCAACAGGAGCGGTTGGCGAAGAACTTTTAAATGTTTTAGATGAGCTTGATTTCCCGGTTGAAAGTATTTTACCATTAGCAAGCGCAAAAAGTGCAGGTAGTGAAGTAGAATTTAGAGGAAAAAGTTATAAAGTAAAAGAATTAACTCCAAATGTTTTTAAAGAAAATCCTGTAGATATTGCTTTTTTTAGTGCCGGAGGAAACATAAGTGCTGAGTATGCAAAATACGCAGTAGAGTGTGGTGCTGTAGTGATTGATAATACTAGTCATTTTAGAATGGATGAAAATGTTCCTTTGGTAGTTCCTGAATGCAATAGCGAAGATATTAAAGATTGGGAAAAAACAGGAATTATTGCTAATCCAAATTGCTCTACTATACAAATGGTACATGTTTTAAAACCACTTGATGATGTATTTAATCTAAAAAGGGTAGATGTAAGTACTTATCAAGCAGCAAGTGGTGCAGGTAAAGAAGGTATGGAAGAATTAGTTCAAGGAATGCAAAGTTTTTTTGCTTTTAAATTAGATGAATTTGAGGCAAAAACTTTTCCATATACCTTAGCTTTAAATTTAATTCCTCAAATTGATGTTTTTAGTGAAAATGGCTACACTAAAGAAGAATTAAAAATGGTAAATGAAACGCAAAAAATATTGCATAAAAAACTTGAAATTTCAGCAACTTGCGTAAGAGTTCCTGTGCTTAGAAGTCATAGTGAAGCTATTACTATGCATTTTGAAAAAGATGTTGATGTTGCTAAGGTTAGAGAGATACTTTCTAAAGCACCAAGTGTTGTTGTGATTGATGATGCAGAAAATAAAAAATATCCTATGCCACTTTTTACAAGCGATACTAATGAAACTTATGTAGGAAGAATTAGACGCGATATTAATCATAAAAATATTTTACACTTATGGTGCGTGGCTGATCAAATTCGTGTAGGAGCTGCTACAAATGCAGTGCGTATTGCACAAAAATGGCTAGAATTGGTTTAAAAAGGAGAAAAATGTTAGAAAGATTTTTTGAAAATTTATTAGTTAAAAGTCGTTTAGTCACTATTTTGCCTGTAATTTTTGGCCTTATAGGAGCTTTTGTTTTATTTTTTATTGCAAGTTATGATGTGATTAAAGTTTTAAAATATGTATTTGAGTATTTTATGTTGCCTAATTCTACGGTAGATTTGCATGAGGATATTGTTGGTTTGATTATAGGGGCTGTAGATTTATATTTAATGGCTTTAGTTTTATTTATATTTTCTTTTGGAATTTATGAACTTTTTATTAGTGAAATAGAAGAATTTAAACAAACTAAACAGTCAAAAGTTTTAGAAGTGCACAGTTTAGATCAACTAAAAGATAAGCTTGCAAAAGTTATTATTATGGTTTTAGTCGTAAATTTTTTCCAAAGAATTTTGCAAATGCAACTAAATACGGTTTTGGATATGACTTATCTTGCAGGTTCTATTTTAGCTCTTTGTATAGGACTTTATTTTTTACACAAAAGTGATCATTAAAATAAGGAATAAAAATGATTTTTATTGATGCATGTTTTAAAAAGTCAACCCCTTATACTCCAGTTTGGATGATGCGCCAAGCAGGAAGATATTTACCTGAATATATGCAGGTTAGAGCAAGTGCTGGAGATTTTTTATCACTTTGTAAAGATTATAAAAAAGCGAGTGAAGTTACCTTACAACCAGTAGATATTTTGGGTGTTGATGCAGCTATTATTTTTTCAGATATTTTGGTAGTACCTTTAGAAATGGGTATGGATTTAAAATTTGAAAAAGGCGAGGGCCCTATATTTTCAAATCCTATTAAAACAAAAGAAGAATTGGAAAGATTAGATGTTGAAAAAAGCATTAAAAATCTTTCTTACGTTTATGATGCACTAGCATTTACTAGAGAAAAACTTACACAAGATAAAGCTTTGATTGGTTTTTGTGGAAGTCCTTGGACTATTGCTACTTATATGATAGAGGGTGGTAGTAGTAAAAATTATGCAAAGTGTAAAAAATTAGTCTATCAAAATCCTGAATTTTTACATCAAATTTTATCTAAACTTACTTTTGTTTTAAAGTATTATATTCAAGAGCAAATTAGAGCAGGTGCTAATGCTATACAGATATTTGATAGTTGGGCAAGTGCTTTAGAAAAAGAAATGTTTTTTGAGTTTTCTTTTAAATATATGCTTGAAATTGCTGATTTTATAAAGGAAAAATATCCGCATATTCCTGTGATTTTATTTCCTAAAGGGGTAAGTGGGTTCTTAGATGATATAAATGGAAATTTTGATGTCTTTGGAGTAGATTGGAGTACCCCTTTAGAGTTGGCTAAGGAAAAACTAGGCACTAAATATACTTTGCAGGGTAATATGGAGCCTTGCAGACTCTATGATAAAAAAGCTATTGAACAAGGTGTGGATAAAATTTTAAATATTATGCAAGATAGTGCACATATTTTTAATCTCGGACATGGAATTTTACCTGATATTCCTGTTGATAATGCTAAATATTTTATCAAGCTAGTTCAAGAGAAATCTAAAAAGTGAGTAAAATAACTTTTGGGCCTATAAGTTCAAGAAGATTTGGACTTTCATTGGGAATTGATTTAAGTCCAAATCAAAAACAATGTAATTTTGACTGCGTTTATTGTGAATTACAAGCTGCAAAACCTTTGGAAAAATCTTTAATTTATCCTAAAATAAAAAATATTATCGATGAAGTACAAAGTGTATTGAAAAGTAATGTGCAATTTGACTTTTTAACATTAACTGCAAATGGTGAGCCTACTTTATATCCTCATTTAAAAGAATTAGTTTATGAGTTAAATAAAATAAAACAAGATAAAAAACTCTTAATCTTAAGCAATGGTAGTGGAGTTTTAAATTCGGATATTTTTGATACTTTAATGTATATTGATGTAGTTAAATTTAGTCTTGATAGTGCAATGGAAAAAACTTTTTATAGAGTTGATAGGGCTTTAAAGCAAATAAAACTTGAAACAATGATAGAACAAATGATCGCCTTTAGAGAGAAATTTTTGGGTGAGCTTGTTATGGAAGTTTTAATTGTCAAGGGATTGAATGATAACAAAGATGAGATGTTGGCTTTAAATGAAGCATTTGACAAGATAAGACCATCAAGAGTGGATTTTAGCACTATAGATAGACCGCCTGCGTATCCTGTTAAAGGTATATCTTTGGAAAAGTTGGAAGAATTAAGTATGTATATTACTAGTGTGCCTGTTGTGCTTGCTAAACATTATTACAAAGGTGAAAAAATTGATTTTAATATCCAAGAGCTCTTGAAGATGCTGCAGCTTAGAGCACAAAGTGAATTTGACATAGAAAACAAATTTAGTCAGCATAGTAAAGATATATTAGAAAAATTAATTAAAGAACGAAAAATTGTTGTAGAAAATTTAGCAGGAGTAAAATTTTACAAAAAAGCGTAATTTTTTATAAAAAATCTTGACAAAAAAGTTTTTTTCTTATATAATGTCATTTCTTATTTATTGATGTTCCGGATTAGCTCAGCGGTAGAGTAGTCGGCTGTTAACCGATTGGTCGTAGGTTCGAATCCTACATCCGGAGCCACTTCATAAAGTTAACTTCATGTATATTTTATAATAATCTAATTTGTAATTTATAATTATATTTTTTGATAGTTAATTAGTATTTTCTTATTTTATGAAAATACTAATTTTTAATATCAAAAGTAAAAAATTTACTTTCAAAATTATTTCCTACTTTTTCATATTGAAACATAGCAGGTTCTAAATTTTGGACTTCATGATATAATAGTCCTAGTGCAAGTCTTGCTTCTAAGGTTTCTTCATTTTCTAATTTTGCAAGCTCTAGTAAAGCTATGGCTGAATTTGGATTATTAGAACCTATCGCTGCTACTGCGGCTAAAAATAAAGTTTGCGCATCTTTGATTTTATAATCATCTATTAAGATATTGTAAAGCGTATATGCTTCTTGGTATTCTTTAGCAAAAATATCAACATAAGCTAGAGCAAAAATCAGTCCGATGGAATTTTTATTACTCATAGCAAGTCTTTTTTTTATGTCATTTCTAACATGATTTAACAAGCCTGTAATTTGCATAAGTGTCACATAGCTGTCTTTAACTATACCAGCTCCACCAAATAAAGAATTATAATCAAGCTTGGTTGTTAAAAAATACATTTGTGCTTGTTTGGCATACTCTTTAATATCAAGATTTGTGTTTTTAGAATTAAAATATAAAATATTGCTAATAATATCCTCACCGAGCAAATCTTTTAATTCTTTTATTTTTTGATTTCTTAAAATTTCAAGATTATTGCCATTAGCAGCTACTATAGCAAACATTAGTTCTAAAGGAGTATTTTTGCTATTTGAAAGGTTGTCTAAATAAGGAATCATAGCAGTAAAGTCACTTTTAACTAGATGTAGTAAATATTTATAGATATTATGATTTTGATCGATATTATTATCTGCTTGTAAATTTTCCAAAAGTTCATTAGCAAGTTTGGTATAATCTTTTTTTACTAAATCCATGCAATATATGGCAAAAATACCTGCAATATAATTTTTTGGATTTAAATGATAAGCAGTTGAAAAATGTTTATATGCATTATTATAATCTTGCAGTTGTGCATAAGTTAAAGCAAGATTGTAATGAATTACATCGTGAGCATGATAAATTTCACTTAAATTTTTAAATTCTTGATTTGCTTCTCTTAGATGAAAATTAAAAGCTAGATTGATAGCATGAGATAATTCCACATTAACGCCTGATAAAGCTTTGCTTTTAACAAGCAATTCATTTTCATACTCATACCCTTGTATGAAATTTCCCAAATCAGCTTTTGTGATGAGTTCCATGCTTTGTTTTATATCAAAAACGCGATAAGGTGAAAAATAAAAAAGTAAATCATAAATTTGTTGTTTTCCTGTGATTAAACTTTTGGCAAAATGTTGCTGCGCTATATCAATATTTGAAAAATTTCTTTTTAGTCTTGTTTTTATGTTATAGTATTTTGAGCCAATAGCTCTATCTTTTACATATAAAGTTTTTAAAATTTGTGCACCATTGTCAAATTGACCTGTTTTTAATTCTACTAAAGCTAGAGCCATTTTGCTTCTTATGGCTTGATTTTCTATTTTTGATGCTTTTTCAAGATATTCTTTAGCTTTTTTATACTCTCCTAGTTTTGCATATAATAAACCTAAGGGTAAGCTTGCTTCATAATCTTGTTGCTTTTGCAAAAGATTAATGGCGTTTTGGTCAGATTTTAATAATGCGTAAATTTTTGCCCCAAGGTAATAAGACTCCCCTTGATAGCTGTTGATATTACTTGAACGCATGAACATTTGTAAAGCCTCTGGATAAAATCCTTGATAGTAATTAATTAATCCTAGATAATAATCATACAAAGAAGATTTAGAATCTTGTGGTAAATGTACTCTTGCTAAATCAAGATAATATTTAAATTTCTCTTTATCGCCTAGATTAAAATAACACACAGCTATATTAATAGCTGCTGCAACTTTGTGTTCTTCTAATTCTAAAGATTGTTTGAAATTCTCAACAGCACTAATATAATCTTTTTGTTTCATTTGAGCTACACCAAGATTATAACTAGATAAAGATTGATTGAAAATATTAATATTATTATAAAGCTCTAAAGCACTTTCTATATCACCTTTTTCATATAATAAATTTGCCTTTTGTACTACAAGATCTAAAGCAGATTGTTTCACCTTTGTGATACTTGTACTAACATTATCTTCTAAAATTGGATTATTTGTGATTACTTTTTTATCTTCTTTAAAAACAAGAAGTAAAACTAAAATAATAAATAAAATTAGAGCAAGAGCACTAAGTGTTGAAATCAAAATAAGAAATTTTTTATCAAAAAGCTTTTTCTTTTCTTCAGGTTGTGATGCTTGAGGTTCTTCCTCTACTCTTTGAAAAGTACTTTCTTCTTCCTCTAATTCAGGAGGTATTGTGCCAGGAGGGATAGTTTGTTCTTCCACTCCTGGATTTTCATCAATCTCTGAAAAAGCTTTTTCTTGATTATCTTGTTCTTTAGGTGTTACTTCTTCGGCCATGTTTTCTCTTAAAAGTATTTTCTTAATACATCAGGAATTCTTATATTTCCATCTTTTTCTTGATAATTTTCCATAATAGCTACTAAGGTTCTACCAACAGCTAGCGAAGAACCATTAAGTGTGTGAACTAATTCATTTTTGCCCTTATCGTTTTTAAAACGGATCTTTGCACGTCTTGCTTGAAAATCTTTACAATTTGACACAGAGCTAATTTCACGGTATTTGTTTTGCGATGGAAGCCATACTTCTAAGTCTACTGTTTTCGCAGCAGAAAAGCCCAAATCTCCCGTGCAAAGCATTAAATGCCTATGTGCTAGGCCCAAAGAGCTTAGTAAATCACTGGCGCAATTTAACATTTCTTCAAACATCAATTCACTTTGATCAGGCTTACATATACTAACAAGCTCTACTTTTTCAAATTGATGTTGCCTTATAATACCTCTTGTATCTCTACCCGCGCTCCCTGCTTCTTGTCTAAAACAAGCACTATAGCAGGTCATTTTTAAGGGTAGTTCTTCTTGAGTTAAAATTTCATTAGAATAAAGATTAGTTACAGGAATTTCAGAAGTTGAGATGAGATATAAATCATCATTTTCTACCTTATACATATCATCTTTAAATTTAGGAAGCTGTCCTGTGCCATACATGGTCGCGCTATTTACTAAAAATGGTACATTGACTAGCTCAAAACCTCTACTTCTATTAAAATCAATCATATAATTTACCAAGGCTCTACTTAGTAAAGCTCCTTCATTTTTAAGCACACAGAAACGACTTTGTGAGATTTTAACCCCTCTTGTAAAATCAAGCCAGTTTAATTTTTCTCCTAAATCATGATGTTCTTTGATTTCAAAATCAAAACTAGGAGGTGTTAGAACTTTTTTTAATTCTACATTTTCATCTTCATCTTCTCCAAAAGGTACGCAATCATCAGGGGTATTTGGTATTGCTAGGGCAATTTGTTCTAGTTTTTCTTCTAGCGTGCTAACGATTTTTGACTGAGTATTGATTTTTTCTTTATTTTGGCTTAGTTGTGCTTTTAAGCTTTCTTTATCTTGTGCTGTTGCAAGCTCTTTACTAAATTTATTTTGAAAAGCTTGAAATTCTTCCAAAAGTGCTTTTTCTTTTTTTAAATTTATAAATAAGTCGCTAAGTTCTTTGAGTAAATTTTCATCTACTTTTTTAGCTTTTAGTTTTTGCGCAATTTCATCAAAATTATTTTGCAAAAGTTTTAAATCTAACATTCTAACTCCTTTTATAGTCCTATTTTAGCATAAATTTTTTCCATTGTTTCTCGGGCTTGTTTTTTTGCTTTGCTTGCTCCAAATTCTAAAATCTCATCGATTTTAGAAGGATTAGCTAGTAATTTTTCATATTCTTCTTTAGCCGAGGCAAAATACTCACTAATGATTTCATTTAAATACATTTTAAAATGCCCATAACCTTCGCCACCTTTTTCATAACGACTTTTTAAAGTTTCTTGTTTTGTTTTGTCTAAAAACAATTTTGCGATTTTAAATACATTACAATTTTGCCAATCTTTTGGATCTTCTAAAGCTGTACTATCTGTGATAATGGAAGAAATTTGTTTTTTAATAGCTTTTGGTGTATTAAAAATATCGATTGTGTTTTGATAAGACTTGCTCATTTTAGCTCCATCAGTACCAGGTACTACTGCAACTTCATCATTAATTTTAGCTTGAGGTAGGGTAAAAATTTCACCCCATTCATTATTTACTTTTAAAGCTATATCTCTTGCTATTTCAACATGTTGAATTTGATCTTTACCTACAGGAACTACTTGAGCATTAAAAAGTAAAATATCTGCAGCCATTAAAACAGGGTAAGAAAAAAGCCCATGGTTGGCATTTAAACCTTTGGTAATTTTATCTTTATAGCTATGTGCTCTTTCTAAAAGTCCCATTGGGGTAAATTGAGAAAGAATCCAATAAAGCTCCATCACTTCTTTTACATCACTTTGTAACCAAAATACGCTTTTTTGTGGATCAATTCCTAAACTTAAAAAAGCTGCCGCAGCTTTGAGTGAATTTTGTTTAAGTTTTTCTCCATTAAAATTTGAAGTCATAGCATGATAGTTTGCTATAAACATATACATTTGATTTTCTTCTTGCATATTTAGCATTTGTTTTATAGAGCCAAAATAATTTCCTATATGTAAATCCCCACTTGGCTGTAATCCTGTAATAATTCTCATTTTACCTCTTTTTTGATTTCTTTAATTATTTCTTGGATATTTTTGTTTTCAATATTTATAATGATATTTGCTTTTTTTTCATATTTTTTAATTCTTTGATCAAATAGTATTTTAGCATTGTTTGTGTTTGAAAATAAGGGTCTTGCGGCCAATTCTTCTTTATTTAGTCTTTGTAAGAGATAATCAAAACTTGCTTTTAAGTAAACGATAGTGCCAATATTTTTTAATTTTTTTTGTTCTATGAAGCCACCACCGCTTGCAATAGAACAATTTTGCACATAAGTTAAAAACGAAACAAGTTTTTTTTCTTCTTTGCGAAATTTTTTTTCTCCATATGTTTTAAAAAATTCACTAATTTCAAGATTAAATTTTTCTTTGATTAAAACATCTGTATCTAAAAAGAATTTATCATATTTTTTTGCATAAGTCCTTGCTATAGTTGTTTTACCACAGCCCATAAATCCTACAAAAAGGAGGTTAGTTTTCTTGCTCATCTTTGCTACCTTTTTTTCTTGAAGCTAAAATTAAAGGTACACCTTCAAAGTTAAATTGTTTTCTAATTTGATTTTGTAAATATCGTTTATAACTAAAATGTAAAGCTTTTGGTCTATTCATAATTAGAGCTATTTTTGGAGGTGCTAAGTCGTATTGAACCGCATAATAAATTTTCACTAATTTACCATAATCATGTGGTAGCGGGTGGGCTCTTGTGGCTTCTTCTACCAAAGCATTTAATTTTGCTGTTGGAATTTTTTGGGTGAAATTTGCAAAAACTTCTAAAATTTTATCCAAAAGCACATGTATTCTTTTTCCACTTAAAGCTGATACGCTTACAACGGGCGCATAAGCTAGGAATTTAAAACGATCTAGTTTTAATTCTTTTAAAGTTTTATCAAAATCAAGCTCGCTTTTATCCCATTTATTAAGTACAATAATCACACCTAAACAATGTTTAGCAGCAAGTCCTGCAATACGCTCATCAAGTTCGTTAAAGCCTTCAGCTGCGTCAAGTACTAAAAGTGCAATTTGAGCATTGGCTAGGGCATATTCAGTTCTATTAAGTGCATAACGCTCTAAGCCCTGTATTTTCCCGCGTTTTCTAATACCCGCAGTATCTACAAATTCGATGATTTTATCTTTATGCATAATGCTTTCATTAACAGGATCAATTGTAGTGCCTGCTATATCGCTTACCACGCTACGTTCTTCTTTTACTAAAGCATTTAAAAGACTTGATTTTCCTACATTAACCCTGCCGATAATTCCTACTTTAATATGATTTTCATTAATAGTTTTTAGCTTAAAATCTCCGCTATTTTCATCAAAATTTTCTAAATAACTTTCAAAGTCTTCTTCTTCATCTGTATTTAAATAACTTTCATCTAAAAACTTACTAGCCCACATACAAAGCTCATCAATGCCTATATTATGTGTTACAGAGATATTAAAAACTTCTTTTACTCCAAAATTAGAAAATTCCCAAGATCTTTCCTCATCTTTTTTGTTATCGACTTTATTGATTACTAAAGCTATGGGTTTGTTGAGTTTTTTCATTTCATAAAAAAAAGCTTTATCTTCATCATCAGGTAAAAATTTTCCATCCACCATATAAAAGATAATATCACTATTTTTAGCAGTTTTAAGCGAATTTGCTTTGACATTTTTAAAAAGCTCATTACTCTCATCAAGCCCGCCGCTATCTATCAACAAAGCTTTTTTGTCATCAATTTCTACTTCTATTTTATTAGTATCTCTTGTAGTTCCACTTATGTCACTAGTTATTGCAATGCGCTTTCTTGCAAGTCTATTAAAAAGACTTGATTTGCCAACATTTGGTTTTCCTATTAAAATAATACTTTGCATTAATACTCATTTTTTAAATTTTTATTTGTGATTATATAAAAATTGCCTTAAAATTAAGCAAAAAAGACTAAAATAACAGGAATTTTATATGGAATTTATATGTTAAGAATAGTTAAAAAGAATTTAGGTATATATTTTATGATTATTGCTTCTATAGAATTTGCATTTGTAGGTGCTTGTGCAAAAATTCTTAGTGAAGAATTATCATCGATTGAAATTATGTTTTTTAGAAATATTATAGGCACAGCTTTTATGCTTTATGCGCTTTCAAAATTAAATTTTCATAAAAGTGGCAGACATCTTGGACTGCTTATTTTTAGAGGTATTATAGGAACGATCGCTTTATATCTTTTCTTTTATAATGTTTCTAATATTTCATTAGGTGGAGCTTTTGCTTTTCAAAAAACAGCGCCTATTTTTATAGCTTTGATTGCTTTTTTGTTTTTTAAAGAAAGTTTGGGATTAAAAGCTTGTTTTGGGATTTTGATTGCTTTTATAGGAGTATTATTAATCTGTCAGCCTTTTGCAGATAGCACTACGCATTCAGGTTTTGATTTCAAAAATAGTATTTTAGGAATTTTAAGCGGTTTTTGTGCAGCCTTGGCGCTAACTAGCGTAAGAGAGCTTAGAAAATCATACCCAGCGCCATTTATAGCTTTATCTTTTGTTTTAATTGGTACTTTGATGCCTTTAATGTCTATGATTGTAGGTTCTTTTTATGAAATAAAAGAGCTTGATTTTTTAATTGCTCCTTTTGTTATGCCTAGTCTTAAAGCTTGGATTTTTATTGTTTTGATGGGAATTTTTGGAGCAATGTATCAAATTCATGTTACTAAAGCTTATGGAGTAGCAAAAAAGGCAGGAGTTGTTGCGGGAGTTAGCTATATAGATGTAGTTTTTACTTTATTTTTGGGCATATTATTAGGAGATGAATTTCCTAGCTTAATGGTTTTTATAGGAATTTTTAGCATTATTTTAGGAGGAATTATTTTGGTTAGTAAGCAAACAAAAGGAAAGAAAAATGGAAAATAAAACAGATTTAATTTATGGTTTAGAAGATAGACCACCTTTTGCTAAGGCATTTTTTGCTGCATTAGTGCATTTAATGGCTATGTTTGTGGCTGTGATTACACCTGCTTTGTTAATTTGCAAAGGTCTTGGGATAGATGATACTAATACGGCTAGAATTATTTGTATGTCGCTTTTTGCTTCAGGTGTTGCTTCGCTTTTACAGATTAAAACTTGGGGTCCTATAGGGAGTGGACTTTTATCTATTCAGGGGACTAGTTTTAACTTTGTTGCACCTATTATTTTAGGTGGGCTTGTTTTAAAAAATAATGGTTTATCGCAAGAAGCAATGCTTGGAGCCATTTTTGGCACTTTAATGCTTTGTTCTACTACTGAAATGATTATTTCACAAATTTTACCTTTTATTAGAAGAGTGATTTCGCCTTTGGTTTCAGGTATAGTTGTGATGATTATAGGTCTTAGTTTGATTAATGTTGGCCTTGTGAGTGCAGGAGGTGGATTTGCGGCTAAGGTAAGTGGTGAATTTGGTTCTTTGCAAAATTTATTATTAGCTGGAGTTGTGATTTTAAGTATTATTGTTTTAAATCGTTTTAATAATGCCTATATAAGAATTTCTTCTTTATTTATAGCTATGATAATAGGGCTTTTAGTAGCTATGACTTTTGAAAATTTTAGTTTTAATTTTAATGAAAATTTACCTTTAGTGTTTTTACCCGATCCTTTACATTATGGTTTGAGTATTGATTATAATCTTATTTTACCTTTGATTTTAGTTTTTATGGTAACTTCTTTAGAAACTATCGGCGATATTAGTGCTACTAGTGAAGTTTCAAATCAGCCAGTTAAAGGCGAACTTTATGCAAAAAGATTAAAAGGCGGGGTTTTGGCTAATGGTTTTAATTCCTTTGTTTCAGCCTTTTTTAATACTTTTCCAAATTCATGTTTTGGGCAAAATAATGGCGTTATAGCTTTAACAGGTGTTGCAAGTCGATATGTTGGATTTATTGTAGCTTTTATGTTGATGATTTTGGGTTTATTTCCTATTGTGGCTGATATTACTTTACAAATTCCAGAGCCTATTTTAGGTGGAGCAACTTTAGTAATGTTTGGTACTATAGCTGCAACGGGAGTTAGGATTATTTCTAAGGAAAATCTAAATCGTCGTTCTATTATCATCATAGCTATGAGTTTGGGTATAGGGCTTGGAGTTTCTAATAATCCTGATATTTTAGAATTTATGCCAATGTGGTTTAAAACTTTATTTTCTTCAGGGATTGCAGCAGGTGGGATTACGGCTATTATTTTAAATTGCGTTTTTCCGCTTGAAGAAAATGAAAAAAATAAAGTAAAATAATAAAAATAAGGAAAAATAATGAAAAAAATGATACTAATAGCAGGTCCTTGTGTAATAGAAAATGAAGAACTTGTTTTTAAAGTTGCACAAGAGCTTGAATGCTTTTTAAAAGATGATAGAATTGATTTTTATTTTAAATCAAGTTTTGATAAAGCAAATAGAACTAGTATTAATAGTTTTAGAGGACCAGGTCTTGAAAAAGGCTTGGAAATTTTGCAAAAAGTGAAAGATAAATTTGGCATGCAAATTCTTACTGATATTCATGAGAGTTCTCAAGCGAGTGTTGCGGCTGAGGTTGTAGATGTTTTACAAATTCCAGCCTTTTTATGCAGGCAAACTGATTTATTAGTGGCTGCTGCTAAAACAAAAGCCAAGGTAAATGTAAAAAAAGGGCAATTTTTAAATCCTGAGGATATTAAATACAGTGTAGCTAAAATTTTACAAACTAGAGGCATTAATGAAGAAGGTTTTGAAATAGCCAAAGAAAATGGAGTTTTTGTAGCTGAGAGAGGTTCGAGTTTTGGCTATGGAAATTTGGTCGTAGATATGAGAAGTTTGGTTGTCATGAGAAAATATGCTCCAGTTATTTTTGATGCTACTCATAGTGTGCAAATGCCAGGAGCAAATGGTGGAAGTAGTGGAGGCAAAAGTGAATTTGTAGAGCCATTAGCAAGAGCTGCTGCTAGTGTAGGCGTAGATGGATTTTTCTTTGAAACGCACATTGATCCTTGCAAAGCTTTATGCGATGGACCAAATATGCTTGATCTTTCAAGACTTAAAAACTGCGTAAATACGCTTTTAAAAATTCAAGAAATCATTTAAAAAAGGAAAATTATGAAGATAATAGAGGGAAATTTAAGTTTAAAAGGTGATGAGAAAATTGCGATTATCAATGCAAGATTTAATCATATCATCACAGATCGTTTAGTTGAAGGTGCTAAAGATGCTTTTTTAAGACATGGAGGCAAGGAAGAAAACTTAAGTCTTATCTTAGTGCCAGGTGCTTTTGAAATTCCTTTTGCATTAAAACAAGCTTGTGAGAGTAAAAAATTTGATGGAATTTGTTGTGTTGGAGCAGTAATTCGTGGAAGTACACCACATTTTGATTATGTAGCAGCTGAAACTACTAAAGGTATAGCAAGTGTAGGGCTTGGAGCTAATGTGCCTGTGAGTTTTGGAGTTTTAACAACTGATACCTTAGAGCAAGCCATAGAAAGAGCAGGTAGTAAAGCAGGTAATAAGGGCTTTGAAGCTATGCTTACTGTGGTTGAAATGCTTAATTTAATCCAAAAAATTAAGGCTTAAAATGGCTACTAGACACCAAGTAAGACAAAGTATAGTTTCTTTGCTTTATGCAGCACAGTTAAATCAAGAAAATAAAGATTTTATCAATGAATTTTTAGATGAGAAAAAAATTCGCAATGACCAAAGAAAATTCACTCTAGATTTATATAATGGTATCAATGAGCAACTTACTTTGCTTGATGAGAAAATCAATGAGTGTTTAAAAGAGCACAAATTAGATGGAGTAGCTAGTATAGAAAAGGCCATTTTGCGTTTAGGTGCTTATGAGATTTTATTTACTTCTACACAAAAAGCGATTATCATTAACGAGGCTATAGAGCTTGCAAAAGAAATGGCAGGAGATAATGCTCCTAAATTTATCAACGGGGTGTTGGATAAAATCAACAAGGAAAAGCAATGAAACTTTGTGTGGCTTTTGATGTGTCAAGTTATGATGAGTGTATTAGTTTGGCTAAAGAATTAAAAGGTTTAGATCTTTGGGTTAAAATAGGACTTAGATCATATTTAAGAGATGGAGTAAAGCTTTTAGAGGCGATTAAAAAAGTGGATGATTTTAAAATCTTTTTAGATTTAAAGCTTTATGATATACCAAATACCATGGCAGATGCTTGTGAAGAGCTTGCTAAGCTTGATGTGGATATGTTTAATATCCACGCAAGTGCAGGTAAAAGTGCTATGTGCATGATTATGGAGCGTTTAAGTGTTTTGAGCAAAAGACCTTTGGTGCTTGCTGTATCTGCTTTAACTAGTTTTGATGAGCAAGAATTTTTTAGTATATACAAACAAGATATCAAACAAGCTGTTAAGGAATTTTCTAAAATTAGCTATGAAAGCGGTCTTGATGGTATGGTTTGTTCGGTATATGAGAGCTTATTGATTAAAGAAAATACAAATACAAATTTTATTACACTAACTCCTGGAATTCGTCCTTTTGAAGAAAATTTAGATGATCAAAAAAGAGTAGCTGATATACAGTGTGCTAAGGATAATCTGTCAGATTTTATCGTGGTTGGAAGACCTATTTATAAGGCAAAAGAACCTAGAATGGTTTGTGAGAATATATTAGAGCATTTAAAATAAGCCTAGAGGCTTATTTTAAATAAATTTTCATTTTCTTATTTTCTAAAATAATTCCATCATCATCACTAATAATTTGAAATTCTCCATTAAAATATCTTAAGAAGTCGTTTTCAAATTTCATAGATTCTTGATCGCAAAGCATTTTTGTCGAAGCAAGATTATCTTCTATTTTGATACTACTTCCTTGATCTTTATAGTTTCCAAAAAATCTATTACATCCTGATACACCAAAAACTCTTTTATCTTTATTATCAAAACTAATGCTTGCTTTAGTATTTTGAGGAAGTTCATGATTTTTTCCATTAGCTTCATAAGAACTTATAGTAAATTCTTTATTTTGTAAATCATCAACACTTAAATTTGCCACAGAACACCCACTAAAAATAGCTAAGCTCGCTATACTTAATGTGATTATTTTTTTCATTTTTATACTCCTTTGATTTATACATGAAAATGTTTTAATTCATCCTCTAAATTTTGACAAACTATATTTAACTCATGAGCAACATCTAATAAAATTTTTGAAATTTCTTCATTTTTATCACTTAATTTTACCGTTTCTTGCATTTTATCAAGCAAAGATTGCAAAGTTTCTTGTGTGCTTGAAATTTTTTGCATGCAAGCATTTGCTAAATCTCTTGCATTTTCATTGCAAACTTTTACTTCATTGGTTCCTTCTACAAGTTCTTTTGCATCTTGATTTAAAGAGTTAATTTCGTTAGCATTGTGTTTTAACTCTTTAGAAACTTCATTGATACTATCTACCAATTGTTTGGTTACGATGGCAATATTTTTTAAAAATTCTTCTGAATTTTGAGCAAGATTTCTTACATCTTCAGCAATAACTGAAAAGCCACGACCAAATTCTCCAGCACGCGCAGCTTCAATACCTGCATTTAAAGATAATAGATTGGTTTTATCAGCAATTTCTCCCATCATGTCAGAAGCTTTTTTAATCTCTTCTGCTTGTTTTTCCATAACTTCTACTTTTTGAGACAATATATCTTCATTTTCAGCTACAACTTTTACCTTATCTACTACTTGATTTAATGAGTCAAGCATAGTGTTTAAAACTTCAAAAGATTTTGTATTGGCTTTATTTGCGTTATTTGAAAGTTCAGCAAGATCTTGTAATTCTGTATGAATTTGCTCACTTAAATGATAAGATTCATCAGTTTTTGTATGACCTTCTTTAGTTCTATTTGCTAGATCAAGTGCATTAGCATTTAAAAGTTTAGATTGTTTATCTACCATTTGAGAATTTTCATTAGTAGAAATCACTGTATTTTGAATTTTTTCAATAAATTGGTTGATGTAGGTGCAAGCTTTACCTATTTCATCGGTGCTTTTTATATTAATTCTTGCGCGTAAATCTCCATCGCCGCTAGCTAGTTCTTTGGCATGTTTTAAAAGATCTAAAACAGGATTACCTACAACTATTTTTAAAATATAAAGTACAGCAAAAACGGTAAAAAGTAAAGCAACACTAAAGATTATAATATAGGTTCTAGCTGAACTTGCCAAATCATCATCTACATGTTTTAAATCATTGTACATATCCATAACACCCAAAACATCACCTTCTTTAGCATTAGCATGACAAGCAAGACAACCTTTATTGGCGATAAGTGGGCGTATAAGTCTTAGATAATGTCCTTGTTCGTTATTGATTTCAACGGCTTTAATTTCTGGCTTGTTAAATTGCTCGTTGATAATACTCTCATCACTTTTTGTAAAATGTTGTATTTCAAAGAGCTCAACTGTGCTTTTTGAAGGATAAATTTTAATATCTTTTATACCTTCTATTTCACCAGCATCTTTTATAGCTTGTTCTATAATAGCAGGATCGCCTAAATTCATTGCCATTCTTAATGTTTGAAAAACAGAAGTGCTTAAAGTATCTAAATGTGCACGGCTGATTCTATCTGTAGTTTGTTGAGAATCTTTTTGTAAGATAATCTGCATGATAATAAAACTAATTAGCAATGTAGAAATCATTGCTAAAGATATTTTTGCACCTATGCTTTTAAACATTTAAAACTCCTTTTATTAGTGTAAAAAGTGTCTTATGCCGCTAAAGTATAATGCGATACCATACTCATTAGCAGCTTGAATAATATCCTCATCTCTTATGCTTCCACCTGGCTCAATGATGGCTTTTACTCCTATTTTGCTAGCTTCATCTATACTATCTCTAAATGGAAAGAAAGCTTCACTTGCTAAAACACAACCATTTAGATCAAGCCCCATTTCCTTGGCTTTATTAATAGCTGCTTTAGCTGCATCGATACGACTTGTCATACCCATACCAATGGCTACCATAGCTCCATTTTTTACATAAACTACATTGTTTGATTTAGTAAATGCAGCAATTTTCATAGCTATTTCAAGATCTTTTAATTCTTGTTCATTAGCTTTTCTTTCGCTTTTTAAAATCGCATTTTTTAATTCATCTTCTTTAACTTCATCACTATCTTGATATGCAAAACCACCATCTATGTGTTTAAAATCATATTTATCATAAGCTCTAGTTAAAAATGGCGCTTTTTGTGTAAAGATTTTAATACGCTTTTTATCTTTAAAAACTTCCAAAGCATCATCGTCTACATTTGCTGCAATGATTACTTCTATATAAATTTCATTGATTTTTTGCGCTAATTCTTTGTCTAAGGTTCCATTGATAGCAACAACTCCTCCATAAGCACTCAAGGTATCGCATTTAAGAGCATGGATATAGCTTTGGAGTAAGTTTTCTTTTATGGCAAATCCGCAAGCATTTGCATGTTTGACTATGGCTACTGCCGGAGCTTTATCAAAAGCACTTGCTAAATTTAAAGCCGCGTTAATATCGGTTAGATTGTTAAAACTTGCTTCACCTTTTAAGGTTGTAAAATTGTGTGTGAAAAAGTCATCAAATTCATATAAAGCACCTTTTTGATGAGGGTTTTCTCCATATCTTGTGTCAAACACTTTTTGACCTACGATAAATTTACTTGCACCAAAGCCACCATTAAAACGCTCATTCATATAATTTGCTATGTAAGCATCATAATTTGCTGTATGCTCATAAGCTTTGATCATCAATGCTCTTCTAAAATCAAGATCTAAGGTATTATCTTTTAAAGCTTGTATGATTTTATCATAGTCTAAAATATCACAAACGACAATGACATTTTTAAAGTTTTTTGCACCACTGCGTATCATAGCAGGACCACCAATGTCGATATTTTCTACAATCTCATCAAAATCTTGGGTTAAAATTGTAGTTTTTTTGAAAGGATATAAATTCACACAAAGCAAGTCTATACTTTCGATGTTGTAATCTTTGGCTTGTTTTTGATGATCTTCATTTTCTCTTTTGTATAAAATTCCACCATGAATTTTTGGGTGCAATGTTTTAACACGCCCTTCAAACATTTCAGGGCTTTGAGTAAATTCACTAACTTCTTGTACTTGTAAATTATTTTCTTTTAAAAGCTTATAAGTACCTCCGGTGGATAAAAGCTCATAACCTAATTTAGTAAGTTCGCTAGCAAATTCTACAACACCTTCTTTATCACTCACACTAATTAGTGCTTTCATTAATTTTTCCTTTCTATATATTGTTTTAAAAATTCATATGATTCATTAATTTCTTGAAATTTTTTAACACCTTCTTTGATTTTTTCTTCATCACTATTGTTTGCGTTTAAAATATCAGGGTGGTATTTTTTGGCAAGTTCTCTATAGCGTTTTTTAAGCTCTTGTAAGTTTGCATTTTCATTTAAGCCTAAAATTTCACAAGCCTTTTGTAAATTCATACCTGTATTTTGTGTTTGCATAGAGTTTAAAAGTTTTTCAAGTATATTTACATCAAGTTCAAAAGCTCTAATGATAGCTCTTAAGACATCTTTTTTGGTATTGTTAAGTTCTCCATCAATCAAAGCCATTGCTACTAAGACATTTAAAATATTAATTCTTTCTTGTTGTGGTAAAGGCACTTCTTTGATAAACTCTTTGGCTATATCAAAAGTATCATTTAAAGTGTTTTTATGTTCATTAAAACATTGTTTTAAAAAATCTCTTTCTTTTTTATCTTTAGCATTATAATCAAGAATTTGTGAGATCATGTTTGCTTCATTCTCGCTAACTCTACCATCACTTTTTGCTATTTTTGCTAAAAGCGCTATAACATAATAGTTTAATCTCCTTTTAAAGCCATCAATCCTTTCTTCATGATAGCCTTGTTTAAAGCCTTGAGAGAAGCTTTTAGCTCCTTTTTTGAAAGAGCCTAAAAGATCATCTTTACCCCAAGTTTTATAATACCAATAAAATGCAAGAATTGCTAATACTAATAAAACAAAAAGCATTTCTATCCTAAATATTCTTTAAATTTATCAAAATAATTTTTTTGTAGTTTTACTAAAGATATCTTAATATCATCTAAAACGAAATCTTTTTCATTTAAAATTCCAAGTTTTGCAAAATTAATTTTCATTTTGTTTGCAAATTCAATAAAATTTTCTTCATTTTTAACACCAATTACAACTCTAGTTGGACTTTCTTCAAAAATAAAACTTCTGTTTTTAAAATTTGTTTTTACATTTACACCCAAATTCGCCTTTGCGCTCATTTTGGCTAAAGTCATAGCAAGACCACCTATGCCTATGCTATTAGCACAATCAAGTAACTTTGCTTCGTTTGCTTTTAGTAAGAAATCCCATAGTTTTAATTCTGCTTTAAAATCTATATCTTCAAGCTCTCCTGCGACTTTTTGATCTAGTACTTTAGCAATCAAAGATCCACCAAAACTACCTTTGCTTTTTCCTATTAAATAAATAGCTTGCGTTTCTTTACTAAAGTATGATTTTAAAACATTTTCTGCTTTTTCGTGAATACCAACGCAAGCTATGGTTGGACTTGGAAAAATACTTACTCCATCGGTTTCATTATATAAAGAAACATTTCCGCTTACCACAGGGGTATTGAGTTCTTTACAAGCTAGTTTAATACCTTCGCAGCCTTGAGCAAATTGCCACATTACTTCAGGGTTTTGTGGGTTGCCATAGTTTAAACAATCACTAATTGCCAAAGGTCTAGCTCCCGAGCATGCTATTTTTCTTCCTGCACTTACAACGGCTGCTGCTGCACCGATTTTTGGATTTACATAGTTTAATCTTGAGTTGCACTCAATGGCCATAGAAAGCAAGCAATTATTTTCTTTAATTCTAATACTATTTGCACCTAAAGCCCCATCGCTTTTTAAAGTGTTAGTTTGTACGCTTGAGTCAAACTGCTCATAAATATAAGCTTTATTACTGATATTTTCATTTGCAAGAAGTTTTTCAAAGGCTTCTTGAGTGGGAATGCTAAGTTTAAATTGATAGTTTTTTATTTCATCTAAGTATTTTGGCTTAGCCACAGGTCTATCAAGTATAGGTGCTTTTTCGCTTAGTGGTTCAATAGGGATTAGACCAACTAATTCATCATGCCAAAATAATTCCATTTTGCCAGTATCTGTAACTTCGCCTATAATGGCTGCATCAAGCCCCCACTTATTAAAAATCTCAATAACTTTTTCTTCATAGCCTTTTTTAGCACAAATTAGCATTCTTTCTTGAGATTCACTTAGCATTAACTCATAAGGAGTCATACCTTCTTCTCTCATAGGAGTTTTATCAAGGTAAAGTTTCATCCCGCTACCACTGCGTCCTGCCATTTCAAAAGAGCTTGAAGTAAGTCCTGCTGCACCCATATCTTGAATTCCAACTATATAATCAGTTTTGAAAAGTTCCAAACAAGCTTCCATTAATAATTTTTCAGCAAATGGATCACCAATTTGAACAGTTGGTCTTAAGCTTTTGCTAGATTCATTAAAACTATCGCTTGCCATTACAGCTCCACCAAGTCCATCACGACCAGTTTTTGAGCCTACATAAATTACAGGATTTCCTATACCTTCAGCCTTTGCATAAAAAATATCTTCGATTTTGCAAGTTCCAAGTGCAAAAGCATTAACTAAGATATTTCCATTAAAGCACTCATCAAAAGCGCATTCTCCACCTATAGTAGGAACACCCATACAATTACCATAGTGTGAAATTCCACTTACTACACCCTTAACTAAATATTTTTGATGTTTGCCTATTTTTTCATCGTGGATATTACCAAATTTTAAAGAATTCATACCTGCAACAACTCTAGCACCCATGGTAAAAACATCGCGTAAAATTCCACCCACACCAGTAGCTGCACCTGCAAATGGCTCTATAAAACTTGGGTGATTATGACTTTCTACTTTAAATACAGCAGCCATTCCTTTGCCTATATCTATTACTCCAGCATTTTCACCAGGACCTTGGATTACCCAAGGAGCTTTAGTTGGAAAGCCATTAAGGTATTTTTTACTTGATTTATATGAGCAATGTTCACTCCACATTGCAGAAATCACTCCAAGTTCTAATAAATTAGGTTCTCTACCTAGTATATTTAAAATTTCTTGATATTCCTCATCGCTAATTTTGTGTTGTTTTATAACTTCTTTATCCATAATTATCTCCTTTTTATTTTCCTAAACAAAAATTACTAAACATTGCATCTAAAATTTCATCTCTTTCAAAATTTTTGGTAAATTGAGCTATTTCTCCTATGGCTAAATTTAATTCAAAAGCAAAAAGTTCTAAAGAACTTTCCTTTAATAAATCTCTTGCACGCAAAATAGCTTCACTAGCATTTTTACAAGCATTGAGTATTAAGGTATTGCTAATTAGCATTCCATCGCCATCTAAAGTATTTAAGTATTCATTTAAACTTTCCTTAATGGCTTGAGTGTTTTTTTGGGCGCAAATGTGTATACAAGAAGTGCCAATTTCATGTTTAAATTTGGTAGCCAAATCGCTTTTATTTAAAACATAAATAATTTTTTTATCACAATCTTTTAAAGCTTGTAAAATACGTTCATCTTCTTCTTCAAATTCTTTAGATCCGTCAAAAACAGCTATAATGATATCTGCTTCTTTAATGCTTTCATAACTTAAGTTGACTCCGATTTTTTCTATCTCATCATCTGCGTTTCTTATACCTGCTGTGTCGATGATTTTAATTAAATGTGAGCCTATTTTTAAACTTTCCTCGATACGATCTCTTGTGGTGCCTGCAATATTAGATACAATAGCTCTATCAAATGCTAAAAGCGAATTTAACAATGAACTTTTTCCGGCATTTGGCTTGCCGATAATAGCAACTTTAAAGCCATTTATAAGACCTTTTTTACTTAAGGAAATATCTACTATATCGCTTAAAAGTTTTGAATTTTTTTCACACATAGCAATGATTTGATCAAGTAGATCTTGCGGTAAATCATCATCTGCATAGTCAATGCTAGTTTCTACAAAAGCAAGAGTTTGAACAAGGTCTATTCGAATGGTGTTTAAAAATTTACTTAAATCACCTTTAATATTTTTTGCTATGATATTTGCAGCACTTGTTGATTTTGACATGATAGCATCTTGTATGCTTAAAGCTTTTAAAAGATCCATTTTGCCATTTAAGCAAGCTCTTTTGCTAAATTCTCCAGGATTGGCAAGGCGCGCGCCTGCTAAAACAAGCTCATCGAGTAAAATTTCACTCAAAGAAAAACCGCCATGAAGTTGAAATTCCACAATATCTTCTCCTGTAAAAGAGTAGGGTGCTTTAAAATAAATTACTAAGGCCTCGTCTAAAAAGTCACTATTGTTTTTATAAAGTTTGCATAAGTGCGCATAGCGTGGTGTGAGTTCTTTTTTGTGGGTAATTTTTAATGCAAGTTCTAAAGCTTTTTTTCCACTTACTCTAATGATGCTTATAGAGCCCACTCCGTGAGCTGTAGCAATAGCAGTTATCGTGTCATTCATTCATTTTTCTTCAAAAAATCATTCACAACGATATATCTTTGATCGTCATTTTGTTTGATAGCTACATACTTATCAGGAAAGCGTTCTCTTAATTTTTCTAAAGCAAGTTTTAGCCAAATTCCATCTAGTGGTTTTGTTTGAACTCTTCCAGTGTTCTCTACTTTTTCTATGAGAATTTTTAAATAACTATCAATAGCTTGGGTTTGGTTTTCCAAAAATTGCGCTATTTCTAGTCTTGGTTGAATTTTATATTTAGCATTAAGCCAATTATAAAGTAAATATGAAAAAGCTTTATATCTGTGAGCTTCTTTGCCTATAAGTAAGGCTGCATCTTCTCCATCAAGTTTAATTAAAACACAGGTTTCATCCCAAACACTAACTTGCACAACTTTAATATCAAAATCAAAAGTTGCTAGTAAATTTTCTAGTGAAATTTTTATCTCATCTATATAAGAAACAATGTTTTTTTCTTCTGAAGACTCCTTATGGAAAGAATCAAAAATAGCATCATTTTTTACTTTATAATGTTCTTTAGGTTGAGCAATATTTTCAATTGGTTTTTGAAAATTTTCTTTATATTCTTTTTTATATTCATTTTTTTCAAAATTTTTTTGAGAATATTTGTTAAATTTCTCATTTTGATTTTTTTTAGGTTTTTCATTATGGACTTTTTGAGTTTTTTTATGTCCTTTAATACAGATTATCGCATTTTTTTTAAAAAGGCCAAAAAATCCTGCTTTAGCATGTTGAATAACTTCGTATTCTAAGTCAATCACAGAGCACTCAAGTTGTTTTGAGGCTTCTATGAGTGCAGTTTGTAAGTCTTTAGCTTCTATGTTCATGTTTAGCTATTTCCTCTTTTTTGTGGTTTTTGAAAAGCTTATTAACAATTACTTGTTGAATAAGTGAGCATATATTATTTACACACCAATACAAAGTTAAACCTGCTGGGAATGTTAAGAAAAAGAAAGTGAAAATTAATGGTAAGAATTTCATAATCTTTTCTTGCATAGGATCTTGTATAGCCATTGGTGTAATAAGTTGCTGGATAAACATAGTTAGACCCATAAATATAGGTAAAATAAACCATGGATCCATCACAGATAAATCTGTAATCCAAAAAGCCCAAGGTGCAGCTTTAAGTTCTATGGCATTTAGTAAAACTCTATAAATTGCAAAGAAAATTGGAATTTGAATGAGTATAGGTAAACATCCGCTCATTGGGTTTGCACCATGTTTTTTATAAAGTTCCATCATATGTAAATTCATTTTTTGTGGATCACCTTTGTAGCGTTCTCTAATTTCTTTCATTTTTGGTGCTAAATCTTTGAGTTTATTCATAGAAATCATTGATTTGTAAGTAAGTGGGAAAAGAATAATACGCACAATTAAAGTCATCACTACGATAGCCCAACCCCAATTACCCAAATAACCATGTAAGAAATTTAAAAATTCAAACATAGGTTTAGCTATAAAAGTAAACCAACCATATTCTACCACATCATCTAAATCTGCATGAATGCTTCTTAAAATTTCATGCTCTTTTGAACCTATATATCCGGTTGCTTTAAAATTGTTAGTTGCACTTGCAAAAACGATAGAATTTTCGTGATTATCTTTAGTAACTACTGCATTTAAAGGTTTTTCAAAATTATAAAAGAAAGCACTATAATAGCGATCTGAAGCTGCCATAAGGGTTACATTAGAAAAACTTTCATCATTTTCTACATCACCATCTTCTAACATTGTTATTTTATCATCTTTATCTAAGATTAAAACTCCATGTACTGTATAACTATCAACTGCTATATTTGGACGATAACCTGGAGTGATAAAATAAGCTGTATCTTTGCTTAGATTTACTTCTAAATTATAATTTCCATATTTGTGAAAAGTGATTTTTTTAGTTATTATTAGATCATTTAAATTTTGAGTAAGAATTAATGTTGTATTTTCATCATTTACATTGATAGTTTTTTGACTAGCTGTATATACTGTATTGAATGCCTCTTGATTTATCTTTGTATCACTAAATCTTATTTCTAGTGGCAAAGGTGATAAAGAAGTATCTACTAGATTAATGCTTTTACCATTTTCATCTTTATATTTTTCATCGCTTAGATAAAATTTAGCTATTCTACCTAAAGAGTCAATATGTGCTTCAAAATGCTCACTTTTAACAACTGCTATTTCTTCTTTTTGATTAACACTAAGTTCTGTCTTTGGAGCTTGTGTATTTGTATTTGCGGTTGTAGTTTGTGGAGCTGAATTGTTTTGTTCTATATGAGTGATATTTTGCTCATTTTGTGGTGCTTTTGGAATAAAAAAATAATCATAAACTACAAAAAATAAAAATGATAATACAACGGCAATTAATATGCGTTTTTGCTGGGATAAATTTTCTGACACGGATTGTCCTTTGGAAATATAATCTTAATTAAAAAAAATTGATTATCATTGCAAGGGATATAAAAATAATTGAGTTGTTTTAAAGCATTAAAACTAGGTTTAAAACATACACCTGAGTTTAGAGTATTCTTGCGTATTTTAGGATAATCAATACCACCTTTAAAAAACGGATTGCATTTTAAAATTCTTAAAAAAACTGCACCAAATGCTTTAAAAATATTATTTTTTTTAAATTGCCATAAGGCATATTCAGAACAACTTGGATAATACCTGCAGCATTGTGGCTTAAAAGGGCTGATAAAGAGCTGGTAAAATCTAATAAGTTTTAAACAAGCTATTTTATACATCCTATTTTTTTCAAACCCCATTTCAAGTTTTTTTCTAATTTTAAAAAAGGAATTTCAGTAATACTTGTCTTAGCTACAAGTATGTATTTCCCGTTTTCGACTTGATTTTTAACCTGAAAAAAAGCTGATCTTAAGAGCCTTTTGGCTCTATTTCTAACGACAGCTTTTCCAACTTTTTTACTAGCAACAACAGCAAATTTTTTTTCTTTACTTAAAGTATAAAAGATGATTACACCTTCACAGTGCCACTTTTTACCTTCTTTATAAATTGTTGCAAACTCTCCTAAGTCGTTAATACTTAGAAAATCTTTTATACCGCTAATCTTTTTCTACCTTTAGCGCGTCTAGCATTGATCACCTTGCGACCATTTTTGCTTTTCATACGCACGCGGAAGCCATGAGTTCTTTTTTTAGGAGTTTTGTGTGGTTGATATGTTCTTTTCATATTCTTTCCTTAACTTAAAATAAAAAACAAAATAATAAGCGTGTATTTTATCAAAATCTTACTTAAATCTGCTTTTAATTAAGAGTTATTTTAAAAGTTTTTGCTAAATTTTTGTTTTATTTTTATGTATTTTAAGGAAAAATCATGAGTTTTGAAATTTGTGAGAGTAAAAAAGAAGATTTAGAAAAAATTTTAGAATTAATTAAAGAGCTTGCTATCCATGAAAATATGCTTGAAGATGTAAAATGCACAACTAAAGAACTTGAAGAATCTTTTTTTGAAAATAAATATGCTAAGGCTTTAAGTCTAAAAGTTGATGGTAAAATCATAGGTTACGCAATGTATTATTTTACTTTTTCGTCTTTTTGGGGTTTAGGTGGGTTATATCTAGAAGATATTTATATACAGGCAAAACATAGAAAAAAAGGCTATGCAAAAGCTGTTTTTAAATATTTAGCACAAATTTGTAAAGAAAAAAATCTTAAAAGATTAGAATGGGTATGTTTGAATGATAATGATTTAGGGATTGAGTTTTATACTAAATTAGATGCAAAGCATATGAATGAGTGGAGAACTTATCGTTTAGAGGGTGAAAATTTAGAAGTATTGATGTAATGAATAAGCGTAATTTGTATTATTTAAAAGCTTTTGGTTATGAATATTTTAACGAGCAAAAACAAATTAGGCATTTTAATTTAAGTTTTAAAGAATTAAACGAAAGGGTAAAAACCTGCAATCTTTGTCATTTTTCTAGACTAAGAAAGCATAGTTTAATGGAAAAAGAAGCCAAAAATGCTAAAATTTTGATTTACCAAGCTTTTGTTGATAAAGAAGAAAATGAGAATGGAAAGTTTTTTGCTTCTAAAAATAAGCAAGAGTTTTTAAGATTATGCAAGGAGCTTTTAAATTTAAAAGATGATGAGATATATTTTTCTTATATGTTTAAATGTTTTAGTAATTTTAAAATAGACGATCAAGCATTAAAATTATGCTTGCCGTATTTTTATAATGAGCTTGATTTTATAAAAGCAAAGATTATTTTATGTCTTGGTCAAGAAGCTTTTGCAAGTTTGGGTTTTGAGAATTTTCAAAAATATAAAGGACAATGTATGTATTATAATAATGCCTTACTTTTGCCAAGTTATGATTTGAATTTTTTGAGTAAAAATCCTAGCTTTTATGCTGAATTTATAGAAGATATTAAAAAAATAAAAGGTTATTTATGAGAAAAAGTTTAGTTTGTTTGATGATGAGTTTTGTTTTAACTTTAAATGTCTTTGCGAAAGAGCAAAAACCATCGCCCATAGAACCTAGTGAGTCTTTTTATCCTAATTTAGAATTTCAAAATTGTGATAATGATTGTTTATTTACTTTGTTGGAAACAGGACTTTATTTTAATTTTTTATCAAGATTTAATAATGATAATGCAAATGAGCTTTTAGTCAATATCTATACCAAACTTTTAAATTCTATTATAGATTTTGAAAAAAGAATTCAAAAAAATGCTAGCATAAAACTAGCTATTATTATACCTGAGCAAACGATTAAAAGTTATTCTAATACTATTATAAATTCAAGCATAGCGTATTTATTAAGACAAAGAGCGCAAATAAAAGTAAAGGTGTTTTTAATAGGTACAGAAGATGAGAGCAAGATAACTAAAGCTTTTAAACAAGCTCAAGATGAGAAATTTAATTATATTATCGCAGGTTTTACAGATAAAGGTGTGAAAAATTTATTAAAAGAAAGCCTTGATTCTAATGTAAAAGTTTTTATTCCTACTGCACATAAAAGAAATTTTGATACGCAAAATGAAAATGTGTATTTTGGAAGTATAGATTATCAAAAACAAATCCAAAAACTTTTGGAATACTCCAATGGTAAAAATATTATTTTTTCAGATGGAACACCTTTGGCAAATCGCTTAGATGAAAACGTTTTAAACGTAGGGAATGGTAGTGAGAAAATTTATACTATTAATAGTTCTAAATTTGATTTTAGAAGCATTTTAAATCAAAATAGAAGTTTTCAAGATTCTAGTATTATTTTAAATACTTCTTTGATTAAAACAGCACTCATAAGCTCACAAATAAGAACTTATGATATAGAGCCTTTTGTATTATTATCAACTCAGATTAATTATAATCCTATTTTGCTAAGTTTAACGCAAATTAATGATAGAAAAAAACTTTTGCTAGCAAATTCCATTTCTAATGAGGATCAAACTCTAAGCTATCTTAATGAGCTTTTTTCGCAAAATATTAATTACAACTGGATAGCTTATGCAACTAGCGTGGGCCTTGATTATTTTTATACGCAGTTTTTAGATAAAGATTCTCAAAGAATTTTTGATGAGGGTTTAAATGATAATCAATTTGACTATAAGGTTAAAATCATTCGCTCGCAAGGCTTAGGTTTTACTCCTTTGCAAGATCAGTAAAAACCTTAGTTATAGTCTCATCTATAGGGGCTACTTTTTCATTTTTTAAAAAAGCTAGGGTAAATTCAGCTTCAAAAAGCTTGGTATTTTCTTTATAAATCTCTTGTTTTATACAAACTGAGGCTTTTTTAAGCTTTGTGATAAATGTTTTTACTTCTATAAGATCTCCAAGTTTAGCGGGTTTTAAAAAGTTACAATTCGCTTTTGTAAGTAGAAAATGTCCTGTATTTTTATCAAAAATTTTTGCATTTTTTTGAAAAAATATCTCACTTCTTGCTCTTTCGCAAAATTTTAAGTAGTTGCTATGGTATACCACTCCACCTGCATCGGTATCTTCATAATAAATTCGTATTTGCATTTTAGACCTTTTATTTTATTATATATTGATCGGAAAATATCGCTTACAATCAACTTTTTTTATTGATAAATTTGTTGAAATTCTACTTAAAATGTCATAAGAAAAGCATAAAATATTCTTGATTTTATATCTTATGTTAAAATTGTATTTTATATCATTGAAAAAAGGAAAATCATGCAAGTTTTGCAAAAAATGTTTAAATTGCTAGCTATTATGGCTTTTGTTTTTAGTGTGAGTGCAAATGCACTTAGTGAGGGTAAAGAGTATATTACTTTAAAAACACCTATTCCAAATGCACAAAATTCTCTAATAGAGGTATTTTCTTATCGTTGTATTCATTGCTATAATCATCATCAATTTCACACTCTAGCAAAAGTTAAACAAGCTTTACCAAATTTAAAATATGATCTTTTCTCGGTAAGTTCTATGCTCGAGTACGGTGGTGCTTTAAATGAGATGTTTGCTTTAGCTTCTTTTAAAGAAAAAGCTTTAGGTTTAGATGTTACTAGTGAAAAAAGTCTTACTTATAAGCTTGCTGATGTGTATTTTGTAAGTCATTTTGAAAAAAAAATAAATTTAAATAATCTTGATTTATTTTATAAAATAGGTTTAAATGCTATTGGTGCTAGTAAAGAAGAATTGCAAAAATTTTTACAAACTAAAGAAGCCAAAGAGCTTTTAGTTGCTTATGATGTAGCTAATGAAATTTCAAGAAATTATGGTACGCCTGCTTTTGTAGTAAATGGCAAATATCAAATCAATCCTGAGTATATCACTTCTTTAGAGGAACTAATCCGTATAGTTAAAGAACTTTCTACCAAGTAATGCTTTTTTAAGCATTACTTTTTGTAATTTTTGTGATAAAGTATTATTATTTTTTATTTTTTTAATAATTATATTTTCATTTTGAAATTTTTTCTTATTGTTTAATTAATATTTAAGTTATATTAATATAACTTAAGCATGTTTATAATAAATTGCAAATATTTATTATATATAAAATACAAATAGGAGAAATAAAATGAAATTCAACTTAAATAATTTGTCAAAAGCAATGGCGGCAGCTGCTTTTGTTCTTGGTGTGAGTGCAAATGCACTTAGTGAGGGTAAAGAGTATGTGGTTTTAAAAACACCTATCCCAAATGCTCAAAATTCTTTAATAGAAGTATTTTCTTATCGTTGCACACATTGTTATGATCATCATAAGTTTAATACCATGTCAAAAGTCAAAGAAAAATTACCACAATTAACTTATAAATTTTATCCTGTTAGCTCTATGGGTGATTATGGTAAGCAAGCTAATGAAATTTTTGCTTTTGCTGCTTTTAAAGATGAGCAAAATAAAGTAAGTCAAAGCGATAAAAATAGTTTAACTCATAAAGCTTCTGAAGCATATTTTAATGCTTATTTTAAGAAAAAACAAAGATGGGGAAATGGAGCCAATCCTGAAGCGTTTTATGAAGTAGGATTAAAAGCAATTTCAGCAAGTAAAGAAGATTTAGATAACTTTTTAAAAACTCCTGAAGCTAGTGAAATTTTAAAATCTTATGAATATGCTAATGATATCTCTAAAAACTATGGTACGCCTGCATTTGTAGTAAATGGTAAATACCAAATCATACCACAAGCTATCACATCTCCACAAGCTTTAATAGAAATAACAGAAGAATTAAGCAAGATGTGATTTGAGGTATTTTATGAGTTCTTGTCCTATTAGTAAAATCACTACTTGGCAAAATACAAGAGTTCCTTGGTTGATAATGGTTATAGCTATGGTAGGCTTAACTTTTATAGCACACTTTTTGTTTCAAGAATACCTTTATATGGAGCCTTGTGAGCAGTGTGTTTATATAAGATTTGCTATGTTAACTATGGCTTTTGGTGGTATTTTAGCCTTGATAGATCCTAAAAATGATTATCTAAAAATTTTTGCTTATACTTTTGTATTTTGGGGTATATGGCTTGGTATAGAGTATTGTATTACTCTTAATCATATCCATGAGGTAGTACATTCAGAAAATCCTTTTGCTGGTGTTGATGGGTGTAGAGAAATTCCTATATATCCTTTTAATTTACCATTGCATGAATGGGCACCAGGATGGTTTTTACCAACAGGTGAGTGTGGTATGGATACACCTATAGTGCCTGAAGATGTTTATGGTAGTTTAAATGCTTTTCAGAAATTTTTTGTTGGAAATCCTCCAAATTTTGAAGATGGTTTGTATAGTAATGGTTGGTATTTGATTCCTAGTATGGAATTTATGAATATGGCGATTTGTTGTTTGTTGGCTTTTGTTGTTTGTTTGGTGATTTTAGGAAGCATGTTTGTTTCTTATACATTTTCACATTCTAAGGCTAAATTTTATGCTTTGATTGTTTTAATATTAGTAGTTTTGCTAAAAATTTTAGGTGAGCCAAGTGTGCAAATAGCTTAATAATATAAAAAAGGAGAAAAAATGAAGATTAGTAAAATTGTAAGTAGTATTTTGCTTGCTGGTAGTGTTGTTATGGTAGCGCCTAGTGTTTCTTTGGCTATGGGTGGACCTAGTGGTGCTAAAATTGATTGGGAAATTCAAGGCAAAATTGGCGCAGTAAAGATGAATCCTTATGGTTTATCTCCGCTTAGTGCTATAATTATGGATGGTGGATACAAACTAAGCGATGTGAGCGTAACTATAGTTCCAAAGCCAAATGGACAGACTATATCTTATAAGGTTAGCCCTAATAAAATTAAAACTTATGGAGGAATTCCTGTTTTTGGACTTTATCCATCATATTTTAATACAGTAAAAGTAAGTTATACTAAAACTGCTTTTGGAAAGAGTGAAAAAGTAGTAGATGAGGTATATAAAATAGCAACTGGTGGAGTTAATATAGAGCCAAGTGGAAGTATTATGCAAAGAGGTGTACCTTTTGAAAAAGTAGAAGTGATTAAAGTAGATAAAGGTTTTGAAGATAGGTTGTATTTGGTTAATAATGCTCCAGGGAAACAAAGTGGAAAAGGTTCTCAATCTGTTTGGAATAACCCAGCAGGTGGTGCAATGGAATGGGATGAAAATTCAAATGCATTTATCATTGATACAAAAGGTGAAATTCGTTGGTATTTTGACAATGATAAATTGATGGATTGGAATAATATTTACAACCGTGGTATTATGATGGGATTTAGGCAAAATACTGATGGAGCTTTAACTTGGGGTTTTGGACAAAGATATGTTAAATATGATTTAATGGGTAGAGAAATTTTTAATCGTCTTTTACCTTCTTCTTATATAGATTTTTCTCATTCTATGGATAATATGCAAAATGGAAATTATCTTTTAAGGGTGGCTTCTGCCAATGTTAAGCGTCCTGATGGTAAAAATGTGCGTTCAGTACGCGATGTGATAGTAGAAGTTGATAAAAATGGTAATGTAGTAGATGAGTGGAGATTGTTTGAAATTTTAGATCCATATAGAGCAAATGTAATCAAAGCATTAGATCAAGGTGCTGTTTGTTTAAATATTGATGCGAGTAAAGCAGGGGTTACTTTAAGTGATGAGGATTTAGCTAAAATGGATGCAAGTGATTCTTTTGGCGATATAGCAGGTACTGGAGTAGGGCGTAACTGGGCTCATGTAAATAGCGTAGATTATGATCCAAGTGATGATAGTATTATTATTTCAAGTCGTCATCAAAGTGCTATTATAAAAATAGGACGCGATAAAAAAGTAAAATGGATATTAGGAGCACACAAAGGATGGGGAGAAAAATATAAAAAAACACTTTTGCAACCTGTTTATAAAAATGGCAAAAAGATAGTTTGTGAAGATGAGTATAGTAAATGTCCAGGATATGAAAACGAAGAAGGTGGTTTTGATTTTACATGGACACAGCATACTGCTTTTAGAATAGATGAAAAATCTGACAAAAGATATATTTATATCACAGCTTTTGATAATGGCGATGCAAGAGGTATAGAGCAACCTGCTTTTGCTTCAATGAAATACTCAAGAGCAGTTGTGTATAAAATAGATCAAAAAAATAAAACCGTAGAACAAATTTGGGAGTATGGAAAGCAAAGAGGCAATGAATGGTTTTCACCTGTCACTTCTTTGGCAGAATACCATAAAGATAAAAATTCCATCATGGTTTATAGTGCTACTGCTGGAATGTCATTTGACTTAAGCAAGGGTGCTGCTGTAGGTGAGCCAAAACCTGAAATAGATGAATTTAAATGGGGAGCTAAAGAACCTTCAGTACAAATTCGCTTTAGCGGAGCAAGTACTGGTTATCAAGCTATGCCTATTGATTTAGAAAAAGCATTTAAATAAGAAAAAAGGGCTTTTTTAAAGCCCTTTTAATTTTTATAAATATCCTGCACCTAAAGCTAAAAAATAACCTACTATACAAGAAACAATCACACCAATTAATCCTGGTAAGATAAAGCTATGATTGATAACAAATTTACCTATTTTTGTAGTACCTGATCTATCAAATTGTATAGTTGCAAGATCGCTTGGATAAGTTGGTAAAATATAGTATCCATAGCAAGCTGCTGCAAAAGCAATGATAATACCTGGTTCAACACCAATTCCTAGTGCAAGTGGCACAAAAGCTGCAATTGCTGCTGCTTGAGAATTAACAAATTTAGAAATAAGTAAAAGCATAATAGCATAAGTCCAAGGATGTTCTATAACGATATTACCTAAAGATTCTTTCATCATAGGAGTATGCACTGCAAACATTGTATCTGCCATCCAAGAAATTCCAAAAACAGCTACTAAGGCTATCATACCGGATTTAAAAATTTCATTTTTTGCAATTTTGCTTGCATCAAGTTTGGTAAAAATGATTAGCGCTGCACCTGCTAAAAGCATAAACATTTGAATAGTTGCTACCATATTCATAGGTTTGGTAACGCCTTTTGAGGTAAATTGCGGTCTAAGTTCTGGAAAAGCTCCAAGTATAGCTACTATAGCAATAGCACCTAGGAAAATCCACATAGCTACCCATTGGATAGTTGGAAGTTTTTGTCCAAGAAGAGTTTTACTATCGCCATAGATATATTCTCTTTGTTCTGGATTTTTAATCTTAGCTTGAAAATCCTCATCTTTATCAAGATCTTTTCCCCTAAACCAAGAAAAAATTCCTATAGCCAAAACACCTACTAAGGTAGAAGGTATAGTAATAGCAAGTAAATCTACATAGCCATCAAATCCTGCTAAAGGATGTTTATTAATTTCTGGATTTAAAAGTAGGGCTGTTAAGCTTACAACTGCAACTGAAACAGGACTTGCGATAATACCAAGTTGTGAAGAAATACTAGAAGCAGCCATTGGTCTTTCTGGGCGAATATCATTTTTAATAGCAATATCATAAATAATAGGCATCATAGTATAGACAACATGCCCAGTTCCACAAAGCATGGTAAGAATGCAAGTTACAAATGGCGCTAAAATAGTTAAGAATTTAGGATTTTTTCTTAGAACTTTTTCTGCAATTTGCAACATTACATCCAAACCACCACTAGCTTGCAAAGTTGCACTAGCAACAACAACAGCTAAAATGGTAAGCATAACATCAATAGAAGGTTTTCCAGGTGCTACAGCAAAACCAAAACTTAAAACTAATAAACCTATACCGCCTAATAAGCCTAGAGCGATACCGCCTTTTTTTGCCCCATAAAAAAGACAAATAAGAACAACAATTAGTTGAATACTAAATTGAACACCTTCGCTAAGGCTAGTTAGTATTTCCATACTCTCTCCTTATTTTTTGAAATATGTGAGAGTATAATCCAAGTTTTATTAATAGTAAATAAAATTTTTTATTATTTAAATAAATATTTACCAATATTTTGAATTTATTTATCAAAATATTGGTTATTTTATATTTATTGATAATATTTTAAGATTGCATAAAGAATTTTACTGATTTTTTCAATAGAAGCTATTTCACATTTTTCATCTGTTGAGTGAGGGTTATGGATATTTGGTCCTATTGAGCAACATTCTAAAGGTTGTTTTTCACTTATAATGCCACATTCTAAACCAGCATGTATAGTGTAAAGCTTGGCGTTTGGGTTTTCTTTTTTAAAATAACTTAGAATTTCTTCTCCAAATTTAGTATCTTTATTAGCCCACGGTGGATAAAAATTTGCACTTGAAACTTCGCAGTTTTGCATCTTAAAATAAGTTAAGGTTTCAAATTCTATGTTTTTAAGTTCTTGTAAATCATTAGATCTTGCAAAAAGCTCAAAATGAAATTTGTTATCTTTTTCATAAGCTAGTGAAAGATTGATACTTGTTTGAACTAAATTTAATTGATGATTAAAAGTTCTAACTCCTTGTGCAAAAGCATTAATGAGATTTAAAATAACTTGAGAATTTTTATAATATGTTCTTTCGATTTTACCTATATAATTTACTTTAAAATAATCATTTTCTTTTGGAGGATTTTTAAAAAATGCTATAACTTTAGCATGTTTTGGTATAGAATTTATTCTTTCACCTGCTTTAAATTCGCAAAGTTCTCCTTGATTTTGAGTGATAAAATAGCTCACTTCTTTAATAGAAGATTTAATATTTTTAACAATATCAATTCCCGAGTGCCCACCTTTAAAATCAATTGCTTCTATCTCATAACAATCTTCTTCTTTTTCATCTATTTCTAAGTTTAAACTAGCAAAAATATCTACCCCACCAGCACAACCTATAACAACTTCATCATCGCTTTCGTGGTCTAAATTTAAAAGCTTGCTTGAGATCAAAGTATGGGTGAGATTGTTTGCTCCACAAAGTCCAACTTCTTCATCATTAGTAAAAAGACATTCTATATTTTCAAAATCTTTTAAAGCTTGCATCATTAGCGATACTCCTATGCCATTATCTGCACCTAAGCTTGAATTTTTAGCCTTTAAATATCCGTTTTCTTCATATATTTGTATATTTGGAGCTTCTCCCATGCAAACCATATCATAATGACTTTGTAAACAAATTTTAGGATTTCCTTTGTGTGCGTGGATATTACCTGCTTCATCAACGCTTACTTGGCAATTTTGACTTTTAGCAAAATCAATGAGAAAATTTTTCAATTCTTCGGTTTTGAAACTACAATGAGGTATTTGAGCAATTTGTTTAAAATTTTGTATAATTTCTTGCATAAATTCTCCTTTTTATTGTAATTATGGCATATTTTTATATAGATGAGGTTTAAATGAAATTTTCTAGGAAACAAATTAAATTATTTATAAACTTATTAAAAGATCCGAAGAAATTTTTAATCGCATTTTTTTTAGTTGCTTTTGCTTATGTTTTAAACTATGATAGTGGTTCATATATCAATGCTAAAGTAAGTCGTGTAGTAGATGGAGATACTATTGAGGCTAAATTCGAAAATGAAAAACTTAAAATCAGACTTTTTGGTATAGATGCACCTGAGAGTGATCAAGCTTATGGAAAGATGGCTACGCAATTTCTAAAAGCTATTGTATTAAACAAAGAAGTAGTTTTGAATGTAAAAGATGAGGATAAATATGGTAGAATTTTAGCCATTGTATATTTAAATGATAAAGATATTAATCAAGTTATGGTTAAAAATGGTTTTGCTTGGGCATATGAGCATTATAGTGATTTGTATATAAATGAGCAAAATTATGCCAAGATAAATAAAAAAGGATTATGGGAAAGTGAAAATCCTATAGAGCCTTATAAATGGCGTAAACAAATAAGATTAAAATAGGATATAAGATGTTTAAAAAAATATTATTGTTTGGATTTTTAGCATTATTTTTTAGCGGTTGTTTTGTAAATGAAAGAGGGGTTTCAAATCGCTTTTATGATGATTGTAAAGAATATTATGATGCAAGCGGGACTTATCATAAAGAATGTCCAAAGAATTGGGTGGATTTACCTTTAACCCCCGATTCCTTTTAAGACTGCATTAAGTTCTTCTTGCATTGATTCTTGTTTAGTTGTTTCTTGCTGATTTTGATTATTATTTGCAGCGGCTTGATTTTGTTTAAGTTTAAATATATGATCATCTGTAGTAATAACTTGAAAAGATGCGTCAAAAATTTTAATCTCATTTACAAAACCAGCTACTTTAACCTCTCTTTTTCTTGAGTCATCGCTAAATAAAGCACTCGCTTCAAGATTTAAAATATCTCCCACTTTTAAAGGAGCATAAAAAAAGCTTCTTGAGCCTATTAAGACGCTAAATTCTTTATTAATTGCAGCTTGTGCTATGTAATTTGCTGCATTAAATACAAAGCCACTATGCACTAATCCTAGTTCATCTACTGCCATATCATGGGTTGTGATTAAAATACCTTTGGCGAAATTTTTTTCTATATGAGAAATACTTCCTGCTAAAGTATTGTTTATCCCTGGACAAGTGATAAGTTCTGATTTAATACGATTTAACTCTTCTGGGTCTATTAATTCTTCTATAGTAACAGCACTTACTGTTCTTGCCATTTTTACACCTTTAATTTAACATAAACTCTTTTTGGTGCTTCATAGCCTTCGCAAGTTAAATTTGAATCATTTTTATCTAAAAATTGATCTAAAGAATAAGAATCAATCCATTGTGTTTTTCTTTGTTCTAAAAGATCGGTTTGTTTAGTTGTTATAACTTCAAATTCACTAAATCCAGCCCTATAACACCAATTTCTTAAACCTAATATCGACGGAATGAAAAAAATATTTGGTATTTTTGAGTAAGTTTTTTGAGGAATAAGTGCTATTTCTCTTTCATCTTCTATATACATAGTGTCTAAAAAGACTATGCCATCTTTATTTAAAGATTGTTTGAGTTGTTTTAGCATGGCTATGGGATCACTACGATGATAAATCACTCCAAGACAAAAAATCACATCAAATTTTATGCCATAATTTGGTACATCAGCTACGCCTAAAAGCTCATATTGTATAGGAGTTTTTGCAATGGAGTTTAAAAGTAAAAATTGCAAATAATATTTAATAGAAGGATCAAAACCTATGAGCTTTGAAGGATTAAATTCAAGCATTTTAAACATATAATAACCATTATTGCAGCCAATATCTGCTACTATTTTGCCTTTTATTTCTTGCATATAAGGCTTTAAAATATTAAATTTGATAAAACTTTGCCATTCTGTATCTATAAATAAATCATTAATTTTAAAAGGTCCTTTACGCCAAGGTTTTAATTCTAAAGTGATATTCTTGATCTCATCATCTAAACTTTTATCACAAAAAATATCAAAACTTTCATTTATAAGGTAATTTGAATTTTGAATTTTTTTACTAAGTTTTTGGATTTTTTCATATAAAGGATGTTTTAAAACTTGCTTAAATAAAGCATTATTTTGCATATTTTTCCTTGAAAAACTCCCTTATTTGGGAGTTTTTATTATTGAAGTAGGCTTGCTAGTTTAGTTTGTAACATTACATTTGAATGAGCATTTGCAAATAAAAATGCATTTTCTTTTAGGTAATTTGCATTAAAATCATTGATATTTTGAGCTAAGTCATTATTTTGTAATTTGCTTTCAGCTTCTTTAGTGTTAATACTAGTTTGCAAAGATGAGTTGATATTAGAATGGATAGCGTTAATTCCAGCACCAATATCTGCGCGTAAAGAACCTACTTGATCTTGAAAATCACGAATTCCGTCTTGATTTTCAAGGCTTAAATTTGCTGTGCTTGGTTGATTTAAATTAATACTTTCAACCCCAGTACCAACAACAAAATCCATACTCTGAAATACATTTTTTCCATTAAAAGTCGCATTGGAAAAAGCATCATTGATTGAAGTTACAAGTTTGCTTGCTTCAGAATTTAGCATACTTTTTTGTCTGTCATTTAAAGCAGCATTGTTTGAGCGCACTGAAAGTTCATTAAGTTTATCTGCAGTAGCTGAAATGCTATTTAAAGTTGAATCAGCAATTTGTAAAACTCCTATGGAATCATAGGCATTTAAAATACCTTGATCTATAGTGCTATATTGACTTCTTAAAGAATCAGCTATGGCTAAATTTGCTCCATCGCTCCCATCTATAGCACGGATTGTGGCTATGTTTTCTAAAGCTTTTTCTTGGCTTTTTTGAGCTTGATTTAAGTAGTGATTTTGTTGAGTTGTTCCTATATCGCCTATTTTCATCTTTGACTCCTTTTAAAGACTTATTTTATTATATCATTTTTTTGTTTTAAAATTTAAGAAAAACAAAATTACTTGTGATAACATGATAATTTTCATCACAACTTCACTTGCACCATGAATTTTTATAAATTCTTGAGTTTTAGTTGCTTCTTCTCCTAAACTTTGTGCTTCTAAAACATAAGCAGTGAAGTAAAATACAAAAAGCAAACTTAGTGCCAAAATGATCAAAGAAAGCATAAATTTTGAAAAATTTATTTTAAAAGTTAAATTTTTGTCTTTAAATGAAAAAATTTCTATTAAAATAGACAAAACACTCACACCTAACAAAACATAGCCAAATTGCACAAAAATGTGTGTCATTAAAAGCCCACTTTGAAAATGAGTTAAAACCCCTTCACCTATGAATTTAGCAGGATAAAATATAGTCGGAGCTAAAAACACACCTATGCTAATTTCAATCCCAATTAAGCTTGCTAGTAAAAATAAATATATTGATTTCATATTTTCTCCTATAATAAAGATAATTATAGTCTAATTTTTTAAATTCCATGCAACAAAGGCTCTATCAAATCCATTATAATCTTGATAAAAAGTAGCCTTGAAATCATTTTCTTTTAAAATTTTATTTAAAATTGTTTTTTGATCATAGCCAAACTCACATGCTAAGACTTTTGTGTTGTGATTTTTGGCAAAAAGAATAATTTCATGTAAAATTTCCCAACCTTTATCTCCACCAAATAAAGCATTGTGTGGTTCGTTTTGAACCCATTTATCTAAAGGATAGTCATTTTTTATGTAAGGAGGATTAGAAAAAATAAAGTCAAAATTTCCTTGTATATTTTTAAAATCACAAAGTTGAAAATTGATTAAATTTGAAACATTATGAAAATCTGCATTTTTTTTAGCAAGCTCTAATGCTTTTGGATTGATATCACAAGCTTGTATAAAAATTTGTTTTAACTTTGCTAAGCAAATACTTAAAATTCCACTTCCAAAGCCAATTTCAAGTATATTTTTAAAAGAGTTATGATCTAAAATTTCTAAACATCTTTCAAGTAATATTTCACTATCAAAACGCGGTATCAAAACCCCTTTTTTAGTAAAAAAATCAAAACCATAAAATTGTGTTTTTTGAAATAAATACTCAAAAGGCTCACCATTTAAAAATCTATCTATATATTCTAAAAAAACTTTCTCATTGATTTGAAATTCAGGATTTAAAAAAATCCAAGCTTTATCTTTTTGTAAAAGTTCACAAAGAATAAAAAGTATATATTCTTTGTGAGTAGGATCTTTTGCGTAAGCTTGCTTTAAAGCTTGTTTGATTGAAATCATTGCAAAGCTTTGATTCTATCGTAAATACAAGGATGACTTAGATGAAAGAAAGTATAAATTTTACTTGTTTTAACAAAGGCTTTGTTTTCTTTTGCTAAAGCTATGAGAGCATTTTTCATATCTTCTTTAGAGCTTAGTTTTGCTCCGTGTAAGTCAGCATTAAATTCATTTTTTTGACTCATTTTATTAAGCAGTGGAGAAATAATAAAAGTAAAAATATTTCCAAAAATCAATAAAAGTGCAAAAACTCCAGCATTCACTCCATCTAAATGACTTTCAATATAAAAAAAGTTTGGTAAATGTGCAAAGATGAAAAATAAAGCAAAAAGCATCAAAGCACTAGCAAATAACATTTTTAGCAAATCTTTATGCACAAAATGTCCTAGCTCATGACCCAAAACAGCAATGAGTTCTTTTTCTTTTAAAGCATTTAAAAGTGTATCAAAAAGTACTACTCTTTTGCTTTTAAATAAGCCACCAAAATAAGCATTTAATCTTTTATCTCTTTTGCTTGCATCGATAACATAAACACCATTTGCACTAAAGCCACATTTTTGCATTAAATTAGTGATTTTTTCTAATAAATTTTCATCTTCAAGTTTTTTCATTTTGTTAAACATAGGTGCAATAAGTGTAGGGTAGATGAGATTTATAATAAGTATAATTATAAAGCTTAGAGCAAAAGCCACTACCCACCAGTATGTGTTAAAAAATTCAAAGCAAAATACTAAGGCATAGATGATTAAAAAGCCAAAAACAAGCATTAGAGCTAAAGATTTAATGCTGTCTTTAACAAAAAGTGCTAAAGTCATATTTGAAAAGCCGTGTTTTTTATCTTTTATAAAGCTTTCATAATAGCTAAGTGGTAAATTTAAAATACTAATAATCAATAAAAATACAAGCAAAAATAAAGTATTTTCTAAGGTAGAATTTTCTTTTATAAAAATTTCTTTTAAATACAAAAAGCCAAAGCTAATCCAAGAAATGTTAACCATCAGATTATAAAGATTAGAAAAGATTTTGTATTTTTCATTTTCTATGGCGATATTTGCAGCATTTTTATAATCTTGTTCATTTAAAATAATTGCTTGTTTTTCTCTTTCTTTTTTTAAAAAAGAAATTTGCACATAAGATATAAAAACCAAAAAAGCTGTGTAAATACATAAAATAGTTATCAAAGTCATAGTTTTTCCTTAAATAAATTTGAGTAATTTTATCTTATTTAAAATATATAAAGTTAATCAGTATTTTCACTTTTTTCCAAAACCTCAAAATAAGCTTCTTCTAAAATACTAAGTTCATTTTCTAAGGAATTTAGCTCTTCATAAAGGGTATTTATACCTAGTTTTTGATAGATTGTAGGATTACTTAGAGCATTTTTGATTTCTTTTATTTCTTCTTCTAATTTATGAATTTTATCAGGATATGAGTTTAAAATTTCATTTTCTTTATAGCTTAGTTTTTTACTCGATTTTTCTTTTGTTTTTACACTTGCGGTGGTGTTTGTTTCTAAGCTTTTAGAAAATTCTTCAAAGTCTTTGTATTCTTTTTCATTTTCTAAATATTCACTATAAGAAAGAACTTCTATATTAATATTTGCATTATCTTCAAAAGCATAAAGTTTAGTTGCTATTTTATCGACAAAATATCTATCATGTGAGACAAGCAAAATCGCGCCTTCAAAAGAAAGTAAGTATTCTTCTAAGATATTAATCGTAGCTATGTCTAAATCATTTGTTGGTTCATCTAAGATTAATACATCATATTCTTTGGTAAAAAGCAAGGCTAGAGCAACTCTGTTTTTCTCACCCCCACTTAGCACACTCACGCTTTGCTCTAAAAATTCTTTTGGAAATAAAAATTGTTTTAAATACCCATAAACATGCATATTTTTACCACGCACTTGAATGTGATCGCCACCATTTGGGCAAAAAATTTCTAAAAGTTTTTTATCAGTGTTTAATAAACTTCTGCTTTGATCAAAATAGCCTATTTTAACTTCACCTCTTTTAATCTCTCCGCTATCAAGTGGAATTTGGTCAAGTAAAATCTTTAAGAAAGTAGATTTCCCACAGCCATTTTTACCTACTATGGCTATGCGTTCACCTTGTAAAATTCGTGCATTAAAGTCTTTAAAAAGTGTCTTGTTGGCAATAGACTTTGAGATATTTTTAAATTCAAAAAGCATTTTTTTGCGGTTTTGGCTTTGAGTTTGGTTAAAATTTTTACTTGCTCTTTTGATTTCAAGTTGTAAGCGTTTGATAGCTCCTGGGTTTTTCTTAGCTTCTTCACGCATTTTAAAAATGCGTTCTTTGCGTCCTTCGTTGCGTTTAAGCCTAGCTTTGACTCCTCTTCTTAGCCATTCTTCCTCACTTTTTAGTTGCTTAAGCAAGGTTTCATGGCTTTTAGCTAAGGAAGCTAAAATAGCTGCTTTTTTTTCTAGATATTGCGTATATCCACCCTCAAAAATGCTTAATTTTCCCGCTTCTATTTCTACGCATTTTTGCGCTATAGCATCGATAAAATACCTATCATGAGAGATGAAAATAACACACATTTTAGAGGTTTTTAACCTTTCTTCTAAAAAGTTACTCATATATACATCTAGATGATTAGTTGGTTCATCAAGCAATAATATATCAGGATTTTTTAGCAAAAGTGTGCAAAGCCCTACGCGTCTTATTTCGCCCCCACTTAAAGAGCAAAGTGTTCTGTCTTTGTATTCTAATAGTTTAAATTCTTCTAATATTCTTTGTATTTTTTGGTCTAAATTCCATGCGTCTTTTGAATCTATAAATAAACTTAATTCATCTACTTTTTTTAAATATTCTTTATTTTCAGGATCAAAAGCTAGTTTTTCATTATAGCTTTCAAATTCTTTCAAGGCTTGATAAATTTCTTCAAGTTCTTTTTTGATGGCTTCGCTCACGCTTAAGGTACTTTCAAAGCTTACTTGTTGGCTTAGCATATCTATACTAGTGTTATTTTGTTTAATTACTCTACCGCTATCTAGTTTTAAAGTTCCCATAAGGGCTTTTAAAAAGCTTGATTTTCCTTCGCCATTTTTGCCTATAATGGCGATTTTTTCTCCTAAATTTGCACTAAAATTTGCATTTTCTAAAACTATTTTTGTATTAAATTTCTTATTTGCATCGATTAAATCTATTAAAGCCAAATTTCTTTCCCAAATGTTTTTTACGATTTTACTTTAAAAAGTATTAATTTTGCTTAAATAAAATTACGCCATGAGAGCATTTGTTTTTTTTACTTTATTAGTTTTATTTTTTGCTTTGGCAAATTGGTATATTTATAAAAGATTTTTAAGTAGGGTTGATTTTTTAAAACCTTATAAGAAGTTTGTATTAGCTTTTATTTTAATAGTTTTTGCATGTGAATTAATCTTTTTTATAAATATGCGCGGGGACTTTTTACATGAAAAGCTTTATTATATTTTAGCTATTTTTCCTACTATTACTTGCTTTTTCTTGCTTTTTGGAGTGATTTTTGAAATTGGCTCTTGGATTTTTTTTAATGAAAATAAAAAAGAGCAAATTTTCAATGTCCAAAGAAGAAAGTTTTTAAAATTAATTTTTGATTCTTGGCTTATTATACTTAGCGTTAGTATGGTATTTAAAGGTTTTATAAATGCTATTAGCACACCTAAGGTTAATGAGGTAGATATTAAAGTTAAAAATTTAAAAGAAGATTTAAATATAGTTTTACTTTCTGATGTGCATTTGGGAAAAAATTTAGGAGAAGATTTTTTAAAAACCTTAATCGGTGAAGTTAATGCTTTAAATGCTGATATGGTTATTATAGCTGGGGATTTAATCGATGCAGATATTGCTAGTATGCCTTATATTAATTTATTAGAAAATTTTAAATCAAAATATGGTACTTATTTTGTTTATGGAAATCATGAGTATTATAATGATATAAATGCAATAAGCAAAAAGCTTAAAACTCTTAAAAATTTCAAAGTTTTGGAAGATGAAAGTATTGATTTTGGGGATTTTACTTTAAGTGGGACTTTGGATTTGGCTGCCAAGCGTTTGGGTTTTAAAGAAAGCAATATAGAAAAAATCAAAACTCAAATCAATCAAGAAAAGGTTAATATTTTAATCACTCATCAACCAAAGTATGTAAAAACTTATGATGTAAGTGGGTTTGATTTGATTTTATCAGGACATACACATGCAGGACAAATTTTCCCTTTTTCTTTGCTAGTATATTTAGAACAAGGTTTTGTGTATGGGCTTTATAAATTAAGCAAAGATAGCTTGCTTTATGTAAGTAGTGGAGCTGGATTTTGGGGGCCTGCTGTGAGATTTTTAGCCCCTAGTGAGATAGCTTTGATTAGATTAAAAGGAGAATGAGTGGGATTTAGCAATAGTGCTTCAAAAATGTTTGGAATCATAGCAAAATATAAATTTCCAAAAATTATACAAAAAAATATTAATAAAGCTTATGTAAATGCTTTTAATATCAATATGAGTGAATTCAAACCTTTAGAAGAATATGAGAGTTTAAATGCTTTATTTACAAGAACTTTATTAAATGAGCGAGAATTAGAAGATGGCTTTATAAGTCCAAGTGATGGTAAAATTTTAGAACTTGGAAGTAGCTTTCAAAATGATTTAAAAGAAAATTTAGCCTTTAGCGTTAAAGGTTCAAGTTATAGTATAGAAGAGCTTTTAAAAAACTCAGCTAGTAAAGAAGAATTAGAAAGTGGCATAGATTATGCAAATATTTATTTGTCTCCAAAAGATTATCATCATTATCATGCACCTTGTAATATGCAAATTTTAAGTGCTACTTATATGAGCGGGGCCTTATTTAGTGTGAGTGAGGCAAAGTTAGCTAAGATTATAAACCTTTATACTAAAAACGAAAGAGTAGTTTTAAAGTGCTTAGTGGAAGGAAAATTTATACTTTGGATGGTATTTGTGGGTGCACTAAATGTCGGTAAAATGCACTTTAGCTTTGATGCTAGCATACAAACTAATGCTGCAAATTTTGATTTTACTCATACCTATGAAGATCTTTTTGTAAAAAAAGGCCAAAGACTTGGAAATTTTGAACTAGGTTCAACTATAGTTTTAATCGCTCAAAAAGGGTTTTTAAAATTTAGTAAAAATGCTTATGAGCAAGTTGAATTTTCTAAGAAGATTGCGGACTTTGCTTAGTCTCATCTTCATTAGCAACTTTATATAAAAAGGCAAAAATTTCAGCCACTGCTTTATACATATTAGGTGGGATTTCATCGCCTAGATCAAGTTTGCTAAGCACTTCTACTAAGTCTTTGTCTTCTTTTATGGGTATGCCATTTTCTTTGGCTAAAGAGATGATTTTAGCAGCGTTTTCACCTTTGGCATTAGCTAGGATTTTTGGTGCATTTTGTTCTTCTTTGTTATAGCCTAGTGCAACGGCTTTTTTTGTTTTTTTAGCCATTTTTAAGCCCTTGTGTCAAAACCCATATTAAAGTCATTGTATTCTTCTTGATTGTGAAATTTACTTTTAATTATATCGCTGATGAAAAAATTAGAGCTTAGAAGTCCTACTTTAACTAAGGCTTTTTTTAGTTCATGTGCTCTTTCATAAAGTTTTTTTCTAAAATTAGCATTTTCTATCATCATATTTATATCGATGTATTTATCATTACTTAGAGATAAAAATACATTGATTTTTCCTAATTTTTCAAATTCAAGATTAATTTGTGCATAAAATTTATCTTTTTTACCGCGTTTAAAAACTACATTAGATTTTTCTAAATCATCCCAAAAGAAAGGTAAAAAAGTATGAATGCTATTATTGGCTAAAGATAAAAGTTGGTTAAATTCAAGCTGAGCTATAAGACGATTTGCTTGATTTAGTATGCTTTCATTGTCTAAATTTTTGGCTAGATTAGAAACTTGCAAAAGAGTGGATTTAATATCTTTTTGTAATTCTGAAGAAATTTCTGCACTATCTTTTTGGGTGATTTTTCCAAGATCTTTTATAGAAAGTTCTAATTTTTTTTCTATATTTTTTATATCATCTAAAGAATTTTTTGCCTCATAATTTTTAGGATCTAAAGCTTTTAAAACTTCATTGAGTTTTCTTCCTATTAAGCCTAGTTCTTTGTTTAGATTGTTTAAAAGCTCTTCTTGTAAATTTTGGCTAAAATTAAGATTTTTACTTACATTTTGTTTGAAAATATCTTCTAGTAAAATTTTACCTGAAGTGCTTTTAAATATATCCTCTAGCTTAGTATTATTTGTTTGTAAATTTTGACTTTTACTATCATTTTTACTTAAATCTTCAGTATTTTTTTGTGGTATTTTTGGCTCTTCTTTGGGATTTTCTTTGATATCTTTACTTTGTGGTATTTTTTCTTCTTTTGTGTTTTGAATTTCTTTATCTTTTGCTATGCTTTCTTGTTTTTGTTGAGTTTCTTTTTTATCCTCTGTGCTTTTTTGTAGAGTTTTTATTTCTTCTTTTAACTCTTCTTTGATGTCTTTAGTGTGTGGAGTTTTGTTTAAATTTTCTTGTGTTGTTTCGGTTTTGTTTTTGTGATTTTTTATATCTTTTAAAAGTATTATAAAATCTTTTATATTTTGGCTAAGCTCTTTTAGTATATGAGTGTTTTGAATTTTTATGTTTTCGGGTTTAGCTAGTTCTTTGTTGATAAGTGTTAAATTTTTATTAAGATTTTTGATAAAATTATCCGCAATATTTTGGAGTTTTTCTTGACTAATAGAACTTGGGTTTTTATTGATATAATTTTTAAAATTTTCTATTTTATCAAATAGCTTAAAAAGTGTTTTGTAGTTTGTATTTTCCAAAGAAATTTTATTATCTTTTTTGTGATTTTGTAAGATGTGAATAAGCTCTTTTAAGGTGCTTGTAGTATCAAGATTTTTAAGATCTAAATTACTTATATCGTGTTTTAAATTTTCACTTGTAGCGCCTTTTATAGTACTTAAAAGATTAAAAAAACTCTGTGGTAAATTTTGTTCTTTTAAAGAATGATTGAGCTTTGCTTCTAAAAATATGCCTGAATTTTTCACTAAAGATGAAAGATTTTTATTATTAATATCTTTAGCAGGCTTGACTAAATCTTCTAAAATTTTAAGCAGTTTTTCAAATTCAGGATTTTTTGAAAGCTCTACTTGGAGTTTTTTTACTTCATTGGCAAAATTAGGTGCAAAATTTAAATCTTTATGATTTTTTAATACTGCCAAATCAGGATCTTTATTGGTTTTGATTTGATCTAAAAGTTTATTAAGTAATTCTTGTAGTTTTTGATCAATTTTGCTAATATAATCTTTGGGTAATTTAACTTCAGAATCGCTTTTGGAAAATAAAGGATTTTTTAACGCTTCATTGAGCGAGGTTTTTTTGTCTGATTTTTCACTTTTATTTTCTTTATTTGTTTCATTTTTTGCAAACTGATTTTGATTATTAGAGATATTAGTTATCATCTAGCATTACCATATTACCAGGTTTTCTTTTAAATTTGGTAAGTTTTTTAAATTTTGGTTTATCGATGGCAAATAGTATCAAAATACTTAATAAAACTATATAAAAATACATAAAGCCATAAGCTTGAAAATAATACATCAAAGTTCCCAAAATTGCAGGTGCAAATAAAGCACCAAAAGAATAGGTAAAAAGAACTGCTCTGCCAAGTTCAACTCTTTTGCTAGGATTATCAAGCATATCATTTGCTCTTGCTAAAGAAAGAGCGTATAAACAACACATGCCCATGCCTAGCAAAAATCCAAAAAAGTATTTTAGATAAATATTATATTCTAAAAGTAGTATGCAAAGCATAGCGCTTAAAGCAATAAAAGCACACAATATAATGGCAAATTTTCTGCTAATTTTATCAGAAAGAGTTCCGATATAAAGTTGCGAAATAAAGCCACCTACCATAGTAGAGAAAATAAAAATAGAAGCTTCTTTTGCGCCAAATCCTTGTATAAGTACAAATAAAGAAGCCATGGAAAAAAAGCCATTTAAAAGCATGCCCGCTATAAAACTTGTTACTAAGGCTAAAGGCACTATATCAAAAACCTTAGGAATGGAAATTTTTGTTTTTTGTGGCAAAATAGGCTCTTTAATGCGGATTAAAAATAAAGGAATGGAAGCAAACATAATAAAACTAGCACTTAAAATAAATACTGTATTACTTGGAAAGTCAAAAGACATAAGTAAAATTCCAAAACCTGATGATGAGTAAAATACAACCTCATAAAAGGCTATCACTCTTGAGCGAATAGTGTTTTTTGCTTTTTCATTAAGCCATGATTCTATTACCATTAAAAGCGCATAATAGCAAAAACCTAGCAAAAATCTTAAAAACATCCAAAAATAAAGATTAGAATTTAAACTATGAAGCATGGTGGCTATACCAAAAATAATAGCAAAAATTCCAAATGATCTTATATGTCCTACTTTAGAAACTATTCTATGGGCACTAATTGTACTTACCATAGCACCAAGAAAATAACAACTTCCTATTACGCCTATATAAAAATTACTAACATTATTATGCTTTAAAATAATAGCTATGGAATTTACTGTTAAAGCACTTCCTATGAAAACAAAAATCATACCAAGAAATAATGCTGTTAGTGATCTAATCGTTCTTTTTGAGCTTAACATTTTCTTATTAAAAAATTATATATTAATACCGCTATGGGTGTGACAAACATTGCACAAAACAAGGCAAAAATACTCATTAAACCTTGAAACTCTAAAAATAAAAATCCTGCTATTAAAAACACATAAGCAAAAATTTTAAATAAAGAAAAAAAAGCTAACGCGTTTTTAAAAATACTTTTAAATTTTGGTTTTAAATCGTCATCTATATAGATAAATTTTATAATTTTTGGCAAAGAATATTGTTTTTTAGCAAAAATTTGTAAAGGTCTTTGCGTAAAATCATAATTTTTAGCTGCTTTAAAAATAAAATTTTTATAATTTAAAAAAGATATTAGAATGATTAAATTTTGAGCTAAAAAGCCAAATTCAAAGCTTATAAAGGTTTTAAAGCTTAATTCTTTGTAAAAAAAAACTCCTGCTAAGAAAAGTAAATTTAATCCTAGCAAGAGTTTTAATAAAATTTTAGGCTTTAGGATCATTTTTTAAATCTTTATAGCGATTTTCTTCTTTAAATTCTTCGTAACTTTTTATTTGTGCTTTGTAGGCTTTATAAACATTTAAAATCGCCGCAGCTACTCCTATAAACACTCCTACCCAAAAAAGCCAAACAATGCCGGTTAAGTTTTTTAAAAAATAGCCTATACCAACTCCGATTAAAACAGCCACAACCATGGATATACCAAGGCTTAATCCATCTGCAGCTTCTATACCTTTGCGAATGATTTTTTGTCTTTTATTCATAATGCTTTAAAACTTTCTTGTGCTGCTTGTATAGTTTTATCAATGATTTTTTTATCCATACATTCACATATAAAACCTGTTTCAAATTGAGATGGTGCTAAATATACACCTTTGCTTAGCATCTGTGCATGAAATTTGGCAAATAATTTAGTATCTGATTTTAAAGCGTCTTGATAATTATTAACAGGGTTTTCACAAAAGAAAAATCCAAACATAGAACCAACGCAATTAACTTGCAAAGGAATTTTGCAATCATTTGCAGCTTCTTTAAAGCCTTGAGTAAGTCTTTTACCTAGTTTTTCTAATTTTTCATATAAACCTTCATAATTTCTTGCTTTTTTTAAGCTCGCATAACCTGCAGCCATAGCAAGAGGATTACCACTTAGTGTTCCTGCTTGATATACTCCACCTAAAGGACTTAATAAATCCATAATCTCAGCTCTTGCAGCAAAAGCAGCTGCAGGAATACCTCCGCCTATAACCTTACCAAAAGTTACTATGTCAGCTTTTATATTATTAATCCCAAAAGAGCCAAGATATGAAGCTCTAAAGCCACTCATAACTTCATCAAAAATTAAAAGAATTTGATACTCATCACATAGTTTTCTTAGCTCTTGTAAAAATTCTATTTTAGCAGGTACTAAACCCATATTTCCTGCAATTGGCTCTATGATGATACAAGCTATATTATCATCATTATTGATTAAGTTTTTAACACTATCAATATCATTATAAACAGCTACTAGAGTATTTTTAGCTACATCGGTTAAAACTCCTAGTGAGCTTGGGGTGTTAAAAGTAGCTGCACCGCTTCCAGCACTTACTAATAAAGAATCAGAATGCCCATGATAACATCCTTCAAATTTGATGATTTTATCTTTTTTACTAAATCCTCTTGCAAGACGAATAGCACTCATAGTAGCTTCAGTGCCACTACTTACAAAACGGATTTTATCCAAATGTGGCCAATCTTTTAAGATAAATTTGGCCAATTTAGTTTCAGCTAAAGTTGGCGCACCAAAGCTCGAGCCATGCTCTAATGCTTTTTTACAAGCTTTTTCAATATCCTCATCACAATGTCCAAAAAGTAAAGGTCCCCAACTTTGCACATAATCTATATAAGTATTTTCTTCTATATCGCTAATATAAGCACCTTTGCCTTGTTTGATAAATAAAGGATTGCTACCTACACTTGCAAAAGCACGCACTGGGGAATCTACCCCACCTGCTATATACTCACAAGCTTCCTCAAAGGCTTTTTTATTGTTTTTCATTTTTACTCCTTTTATTGCTAGTAATATAATCATAAAGTGATTTTATTTCATCTTCTGTTAGCGAGTAAGTTGGCATAATGCTTTTTGCCTCTTGAGGTTGATTTAGAATTTTTCTAAAACGCGTATAAGGAGTGTTTTTAATACTTGGCACAATAAAAGGAATTTTTTCTCCATTTTTAGTGTAATAACCTAGTATTTGTTGACCTCCATCGCCATGACATTTAGCACAACTTATACCTCTTGGATTTTTGTAAAGGGACTCTTGGTATTCTTTAGGAGAGATAAAATCTTCAGCCCAAGCACCATAAATTATAAAAAATAAAAATAATACAATTTTCATTCATTGCCTTTAACAAAAAAAGAAGTTTTGTTATGATACAATTTTTTAAGTTAAAGAAAGCTATAAAATTTAAGGAAAGAAATGACACTTTTAGATGGTAAAAAGCTAAGTGATAAGTTAAAAGAAAATTTAAAACAAGAAGTATTAGAACTTAAAGCTCAAAGTATAGAGCCTTGTTTGGCTGTAATTTTAGTAGGCGAGGATCCTGCTAGTGCTACTTATGTGGGTTCTAAAGCAAAAGCTTGCGAGCAATGTGAAATTAAGTCTTTAGTTTATAAACTTGATGTAAATACAACTCAAAATGAGCTTTTGGCTTTGATTAATACTTTAAATCATGATGATAGTATAGATGGAATTTTAGTTCAACTTCCATTGCCATCGCATATTAATAAAGATATAATCTTAGAAAGTATTAACTTTAATAAAGATGTAGACGGCTTTCACCCCTTTAATGTCGGAAATTTAAATCTTAATTTAAAAGGTGGTTTTTTACCATGTACACCTTTAGGCGTTATGAAAATTTTAGAACATTATGATATAAAATTACAAGGAGCTAGTGTAGTTGTAATAGGAGCTTCAAATATAGTAGGCCGTCCTATGGCTACTCTTTTGTTAAATGCTAACGCTAGTGTGAGTATTTGTCACATTTATACAAAAGATTTAAAAGCTTATACAAAAAATGCTGATATTGTTATCGTAGCAGCAGGTTGTCCAAATCTTTTAAAAGAAGATATGGTTAAAGAAGGTGTGGTGGTAATTGATGTTGGGATTAATAGAGTTGATGGAAAAATAGTAGGCGATGTCGATTTTGAAAATGTTAGTAAAAAAGCTAGTTATATCACTCCTGTACCAGGTGGAGTAGGGCCTATGACTATTACTATGCTTTTAGAAAATACTATAAAATCAGCTAAAAATAGGATAAAAAAATGAAATTTTTGAAGAAAATTTATAAATTTACACAATCTTGGACGGGAACTTTAGTAGTTGTTTTATTGATTATATTTTTCTTTATACAAGCCTTTACTATACCAAGCGGTTCTATGAAAAATACTTTATTAGTAGGGGATTTTTTATTTGTAAAAAAATTTTCTTATGGTATTCCAACCCCGCATATTCCTTGGGTGGAAATTCCTGTTTTACCTGATTTTAATAAAAATGGACATTTAGTAAGTGGTGAAGGTCCTAAAAGAGGGGATATTGTGGTATTTAGATATCCGCATGAGCCAAAAATCCACTATGTAAAAAGATGTGTGGCCAAAGGCGGAGATGAAGTAGTTTTTGCAAATAAAACCTTATATGTGCGTATGGTTGAGGGTGATGAATATATGAAAGATTATTATCCTAATAAAACAAAAATCATAGGCGGAAGACTTTTTGTAAAAGAGCCTTTTGTGGAAAAAGGGATACATTATGATTCTAGAGTGGATATAGACAGTGTATTTTTTCGCTATTTAAATTTGGGGCAATTTGCTATGAAGCCTGCTTCTTTTGATGAATTAGGTGCTAATAATATTTATGGTTTTAATGCTTATTATTATAAAGTACCTGAAAATGAATATTTTATGATGGGCGATAACCGTGATCATTCTAGCGATAGTCGATTTTGGGGAAGTGTAGATTATAAATATATAGTTGGGCAACCTTGGTTTATTTATTTTTCATGGGATGAAAATAAAAAAGTTAGATGGGAAAGAGTAGGGCGTTTAGTTGAAACTATAGAAAAAGATGAACGCTTTATTCATCATAATGAAAGCGACATAGAAGCTTTAGAATAATTACCCAAAGAAACAAATAAAAATAGTTTGTGTAGAAAATGTATAGTTTCTACACAAAATTTTTTAAAAATATACAATCTTGATTTTACTCGTAGAATTTTTTAAGCTCCAAGTTGTAACAATTACAAAAATTAAAATTAGTATAAGATAAAAGGATAGAAAATGCTAAGCCAAAGATCTCAAAATTTAGGAGAATCCTTAACTTTAGTAATGACTGATATAGCCAAAACTTTAAAAGCAAATGGTGAGAAAGTTATTAGTTTTTCGGCAGGTGAGCCTGATTTTGATACTCCAGAAATCATTAAAAAAGCAGCAATTGAAGCTATTGAAAAAGGTTGTGGAGCTTATACGCCAGTTGTGGGTATAAAAGAAGTTATAGAGGCTATACAATATAAATTTAAAAATGATAATAGTTTAGATTATAAAACAAGTGAAATCATTACCAATGTTGGTGCTAAACATTCTTTGTTTATGGCGATTGAGTGTTTAGTTGAAGAAGGTGATGAGGTTGTCATTCCAAGTCCTTATTGGGTGAGTTATCCTGAAATGGTAAAATTTGCAGGTGCAACTCCTGTGTTTATAGAAGGTGAAGCAAAAAATGGATTTAAAATCACCCCAGAACAATTAAAACAAGCTATTACTTCAAAAACTAAGGTTTTGATGTTTAATTCTCCATCAAATCCTACAGGAGCTATATATTCTAAAGAAGAAATAAGTGCTTTAGCTAAGGTTTTAGAAGGAACTAAAATAGTAGTTTTAAGTGATGAAATTTACGAAAAATTAGTTTATGATGGAGAATTTTGTGCTTTTGCACAAGTTAGTGAAGATGCTTTAAATAGAACTGTAAGTATTAATGGTCTTAGCAAATGTGGTGCTATGCCAGGGTGGCGTTTTGGATACATGGCAAGTAAAATGAGCGAGTTTAATAATGCTGTTAAAAAACTACAAGGGCAAAGTACATCAAATATTTGTTCAATCATCCAATACGCAGCTTTACCAGCCTTACTTGGAAAAGCAGATAATGATATTGAAATGATGAGACAAGCCTTTTTAAAGCGTAGAGAATTAGCTTGTGAAATTTTAGCCAAAAGTGATAAGTTAAAATTAGAACAAATTCCACAAGGAGCTTTTTATTTATTTATATCTTGTAAAGAAGTTGATAATGATTCTATGAGATTTTGTAAAAGACTACTAGAAGAGCAAAAAGTAGCTTTGGTGCCAGGTATTGGTTTTGGCATGGAAGGGTATTTTAGGCTCTCTTATGCAACTAATGAAAAAGATATTATTGAAGGTTGTGAAAAAATCGTTGAATTTGTAAAAAACTACTAATTTCTTAAGCCTGTTAAAAACAGGCTTTCTTTCAAAAAAACTTATAAGCAAGTCTTTGGTATGATTATGCAAAAAATATAGGAAAAATAATGGAATTTGAAGTTCAATATAAAAGTGCAAATGCTAGAGCTTGTCGTATAAAAACTACACATAGTGAAATTTTAACTCCTATTTTTATGCCCGTTGGAACTTTGGCTGCGATTAAAAGTTTAGATGCTGTTGATATGAGTGAGATTTTAAATGCAAAAATTATTTTAGCAAATACTTATCATTTGTATTTAAGGCCTGGTTCTAAAGTGATTAAGCAAATGGGTGGCCTGCACGGTTTTAGTAAATTTGAAGGCTCTTTTTTAACAGATAGTGGAGGTTTTCAAGCTTTTTCTTTAAGTAAAAATTCAAAACCTGATGAAAAAGGTATTCAATTTAAAAGTCATATCGATGGAAGTTTGCACTATTTTACCCCGCAAAGTGTTTTGGATGCGCAATATGATTTTAATTCAGATATTATGATGATTTTAGATGATTTAGTGGCCTTACCTGCAAGTAAAGAAAGGATAGAACTTTCTCTAAAACGCACTATAAAATGGGCAAAAGAAGCTATTGATTATCATAAGTTAAAACAAAGTCAAGGTGTGGGAATAGGGCAAAATATCTTTGGTATTATCCAAGGTGGGACTGATTTTGAAGCTAGAAAAATTTGCTCTCAAGCACTTTGTGAGATGGATTTTGATGGGCTTGCTATAGGTGGATTAAGCGTGGGAGAAGAAAATGAGGCTATGTATGATACGGTTGAAGCTATGATGCCTTATGTGGATAACAATCGCCCTAGATATTTAATGGGAGTTGGCACGCCTGAAGATTTAGTAGAAAATGTAGCAAGAGGTGTGGATATGTTTGATTGCGTGATGCCAACAAGAAATGCAAGAAATGGTACCTTATTTACTAGCTTTGGAAAATTTAATATCAAAAAAGCAGAATTTATCACTGATCATGCTCCTATAGACGGCAAATGTTCTTGCTATACATGTAAGAATTTTTCAAGGGCCTATTTAAATCATTTATTTAAAGCCAAAGAATTAACCTTTTTTAGACTTGCAAGTATTCATAATTTACACTATTATTTAAATTTGGTCAAGCAAATGCGTGAAGCTATTATTAAAGATGAATTTGAAAATTTTAGAAAAGAATTTTATAGGCAAAGAATGTGTTAAATGATGTTTTAAAACAAATTATTAGCAATATTAATATATCAAATGCTTATTATGAATTTGATGATTTTGATATTTTCACTCTAGATATAACTAAAAATTCTAAAAGTGTATTTGTTTTTAAAGAAAATCAAATTTTTGAGTATAAAGATGAAAATTTGATTTTATTTTCTAATACGGAATTTATAGCTATATTAAAAGAAATTTTGCAAAATGAAAAAGAAAAAAATAATACCATTAACCTTTCTATAGAAAAAAGAGAGGAGTTGATTTTAGAAAATAAAAAAGTAAAGAATTTCTTGACAAAATATTTTATATTAAAAGTTAAGCTTAGTAAAAGTTATAACATGGTTTCTTCTGTTTTAGAGGCTTGTAAAATTTGTCATAGTAAGCATCATTTTATAAAGAAAAGTTTAAAAACAATTATTTTAAATTTAGCTGTTTTGGAAAAAAATATTAAAGAAAATATATCAAGATTAGAAGGGATTTACACTTATATTAATACCGCAAGAAATGAAAAAATAAATAAAAATATTTACTTTTTAAGTATTATGTCTGCAATTTTTTTACCTTTAAATTTAATCGTTGGATTTTTTGGTATGAATACCAAAAATTTATTTTTATCTGAAAATGAATACGGAACTTACTATGTTTTGGCTGTGATTTTAACGATATTTTTTATTTTATTTTTATGGTATCAATTTAAAGATAAAAAAGAATTGGATTTGGATGAATTTTCTGTAAAAAAGAAATAAGTGGTACGCCCAAGAGGATTCGAACCTCTGACCTTTTGAACCGCAATCAAATGCTCTATCCAGCTGAGCTATGGGCGCAAAAATAAAGAGTAATTCTATCAAAAAATTCTTAAAATTAGCAAAAATAAATATTTTTATAGAATTTTTATATTTTTATGCTAATCTTCTTTTTAATATTTTAGCTTAAGGCAAAGTCCATGATACATAAGATTTTAATAGCCAATAGAGGTGAGATTGCAGTAAGGGTGATCCGTGCTTGTAGAGATTTGCATATACAAAGTGTTGCTGTTTATACTGAACCTGATTATGAGTGTTTGCATGTAAAAGTTGCTGATGAAGCATATAGAATAGGAACTGATGCCATAAGAGGGTATTTAGATGGTAAAAGAATAGTTGAGATTGCTAAAGCTTGTGGAGCTGATGCTATACATCCTGGATATGGTTTTTTAAGTGAAAATTATGAATTTGCAAAAGAATGCGAAGAAGCAGGGATTATCTTTATAGGTCCAAAATCAGATGTTATCCGTAAAATGGGTAATAAAAACATAGCAAGATATTTAATGAAAAAAAATGGAATCCCTGTAGTTCCAGGTACTGAAAAATTAAATCATTGCACATTAGAAGAAATCAAACTTCAAGCTTTAAAAATAGGCTATCCTGTAATTTTAAAAGCTAGTGGTGGTGGTGGCGGTAGAGGCATACGCGTAGTACATAAAGAAGAGGATTTGGAAAAATCTTTTGAAGCATGCAAAAGAGAAGCACTAAGTTTTTTTAAAAATGATGAAGTTTTTATGGAAAAATATGTTATTAATCCAAGGCATATTGAATTTCAAATTTTAGCAGATAATTATGGTAATATCATTCATCTTTGTGAAAGAGATTGCTCAATACAAAGAAGACATCAAAAAATCATTGAAATAGCACCTTGCCCAAGTATTTCAGAAAAACTAAGAAAAACCATAGGAGTTACTGCAGTAGCTGCTGCAAAAGCTGTAGGTTATACGAATGTTGGGACGGTTGAGTTTTTACTTGATGATTATAATAGATTTTATTTTATGGAAATGAATACAAGAATTCAAGTAGAACACCCAATTACTGAAGAAATTACGGGGATTGACCTTATTACAAGACAAATTCGTATAGCAAATGGGGAAATTTTAGATCTTGAGCAAAGCGATATAAAACCAAGAGGTTTCGCGATAGAAGCTAGGATTACAGCAGAAAATGTATGGAAAAATTTCATTCCAAGTCCAGGCAAAATTACAGAGTATTTTCCAGCTTTAGGGCCATCTGTGAGAGTGGATAGTCATTTATATAAAGACTATACTGTACCACCTTATTATGATTCTTTACTTGCAAAATTAATTGTTAAGGGTTCAAGTTATGATAGTGCAGTTAATAGACTTGAGAGAGCTTTGAAAGAATTTGTGATTGATGATATTAGAACAACTGTTCCATTTTTGATTGCAATTACCAAAATAAGAGAATTTAGAAGAGGGTATTTTGATACTTCTTTCATAGAAACACATATGGAAGAGCTTTTGGAAAAGACAGAAGATAGACACCAAGAAAATAAAGAAGAAGTAATTGCTGCTATAGCTGCAGCCTTACAAAAGATAAAAGAAAGTAGGCAATCATGAGTTTTTTAGATGAATTAAAAGATATAAAAAAAGCACTCCAAAAAGAACAAGGTCAAACAAAAAAAGAAAAGGTTAAAGCGAGTAAAAGCGGAGTTAGTATGAAAAATACTGACTTAGATGCTATACAAAAAGACTTAGCTAAGCAAAATGAAGATAAAAAGCAAGAACAAGAATTTGAAGATATGTTTTTAAAAGAAGAGCGTTTAGCTAATGAATTTATGGAATTTGTAAAAAATAGTGATATTAAAAAGATCTAATGAATAATATTATTGGTTTTTGTACTTTAGAAGAAGAATGTCCTTATCTTGAAAATAGATATTGTAGAAATGAGTATAATTATATATCTTTTATTAACAAAGCGCAAAATCAAGAATTAGTTTCAAGAGGTTGGCGTCGCTTTGGTTCATATTTTTCAAGACCAATATGTAATGATTGTAATGAATGTCAAAATTTGCGTATTTTGGTAGAAAATTTCCATTTTAGCAAAAGCTATCGTAGGGTTTTAAAAAAAAATATAGCTACTAAAATAATCTTACAAAAACCTTCTTTAAGTGATGAGCATTTATTGCTTTATGAAAAATACCACCATTATCAAAAAGATAAAAGAAATTGGAAAATTTATGATTTAAATTTTAGAAAATATTACAATCTTTATGTAGATAATGCAGGTACTTTTGGATATGAACTTGATTTTTATATAGATAATAAGTTAGTGTGTGTTGATTTGATTGATATTTTAGAAGATGGAATTTCTAGTATATATTGTTTTTATGATCCTGATTTTTCACATCTAAGTCTTGGAAAATACTCGCTTTTAACAGAAATCAAGCTTGCACAATTAAAAAAATTAAAATATATTTATTTAGGATATTTTGTAAAAGGGTGTCAATCTTTATCGTATAAAGCCGATTATAGTCCAAATGAAATTTTAAAACACACTAGTGCTTTAGATGAACAGGCATTTTTGTGGAGTTAGGTTTATAGAGAGGATTTTATGCAAGTAGTGCAAACTTTAGAATCTGTTAGTGTTAATACTGATGATTTTTTAATGTTTAAATATTTTCAAGATCTTATCCGTAAAAATTTTTCTAAAGTTATAGGTAATAAAAATAAAACCCTATCTTTTTTTGTGGAAAATGAAATTCCTCAAAGAAGATATTTTTTAAAACTTGTTAATCACAAGTATAAAAAAAATACTGGAAACCAAATCGATAATCTTGCTTTTGCGCATTATAAGACCTTTAAATTAAATCTTGCTCAAGCAAATACTTTAAAGCCTGTAATCTTTGCTAAAATAGGTTTTGCACAAAAAAATATCTTAATAACTTTAAGTTCTAATGAAAAAATGTTTGCTGTATATTTAGAGCAATATTTTAAAGATCATAAAAGCATGTATGATGAGAAAAATTGTATTTTTTCAGTAGAATACAAAGATGATAATACTTTAAATCTTTTAGAAATTTTAGCAAGCGTAAATGAGCATTTAAAATATTGTGTGGATTTTACAATCAATGAAACTCAGCTTTTAGAATTTAGAAATAAAATGAAAAATAAAGCCAATACTAATTGGAAATTTAATGCTTTGGCTAAACTTTTTGAGAATTATTTCCAAACTTTAGGATGTAATTCTAGTGATGATTTTGCTACTATTAGACAAAATTATCTTAATTTAGTTAAAATTTATCATCCTGATCGCCATCAAGGTAAAAGCAAAATCGAACAAGCTTATTGTCGTGAGGAATTTGAAAAAATTCAGCTTGCTTATGAGAGTTTAAAATCTTTATATAAAAACAATACATAATCTCCAAATAACATCATTTTAAGTTGCAATTTATTAAAATTAATTTTTATAAAATTCTAGGAAGAAATTTTGGTTGCTGATAGAAAATTATTTTTTTTAAGTTGCATTCTAATAACTATAGGGATACTTTTTTCATATTCTTTAAGTGCTTTTACTGTGCTTTATTTAGAATATAATGAATTTCATTTTTTTATCAGACAGCTTTTTTTTGGACTTAGTGGTATAGCTATTATTTATTTTGTTTCAAGATTAAATCCTGATAGTAAAATGGCACATTATTTAATGATAAGTGTTTTGTTAATCTCTTTTTTATTTATACTTATTTTGCCTTTTTTACCTACCTTTCTTGCTACTGCAGCAGGTGGTGCTAAAAGGTGGATCAGGCTTGGTCCTTTATCTATTTCTCCTGTTGAATTTTTTAAGATAGGTTTGATTTATTTCCTTGCTTGGTCTTATACAAGAAGAATTGATGATAGCAAAAAAGCAATCAAACACGAAGTTTTAATTTTAATTCCTTATTTTATTTTAGCTGCTTTTGTTATTGGCTATATTTATATGACACAAAATGATTTAGGCCAAAGTGTTATCTCTTTTTTCTTGGTTTTTGCTTTAGCATTTTTTGCAGGAGCTAGTAAAAGACTTTTTGCTTTTGGCGTGGTTATTGTTGGAATGATTGGGGTTTTGGTGATTTTAAGTAATCAAAGAAGAATTCAGCGTATTTCTGCTTGGTGGGGAAATATCCAAGATGCGTTTTTACCTTTTTTTCCTGATTGGCTAGCAAGTGCTTTAAGAGTAAGCCATAACTCAGAACCTTATCAAATTTCACATAGTTTAAATGCTATAGCTCATGGTGGATTTTTTGGAGAAGGGTTGGGTCTTGGAACTTTCAAATTGGGATTTTTAAGTGAGGTGCATACGGATTTTGTTTTATCAGGGATTACTGAGGAAATAGGATTGTTGGGATTGAGCATTATATGTTTGATTTATTTGATGGTTATACTTAGAATTTTTAGAATTGCTGGGCGCTGTGAAAATAAGGTCCATTTTTTATTTTGTTCAGGTGTAGCTTTACTTTTATTATTTTCATTTTTTATGAATGCTTTTGGAATTATTTCTTTAACTCCATTAAAAGGAGTTGCTGTGCCACTTTTAAGTTATGGTGGCAGTTCTATGTGGTCTATTTGTCTTGGAATAGGTTATGTTTTAATGATTAGCAAGAAGGTAAAAATTTAAACTCATTAATTAAAATATATAAAAATTAACTTAAATAAAAAATATTCTATAACAACTCTTTACAAAAAACTTTTTTCTGCTATAATTATGCTCACATTTATTATAAAGGAGGCGGATATGAAGAAATACAGGCGTTTAAACACATTATAATCATTTATCAATTTTATTTTAATTTTAACAAAGGAAAAAAATGAAAAAAATATTATATGTTGTTTTAGCGTTATTTGGTATATTAGCTTTAGGTGCTTGTTCAAGCGATAAAAATCAAGCTAGTGCTTCTGGTGAAAAAGTTTATAAAGTAGGTATAGCTGCAAATTATCCTCCTTTTGATTTTATTAAAGATGCAAAAATTACCGGCTTTGATGTTGATTTATTGGAAGAAATTGCTAAAAGAGAAAATTTAAAACTTGAATGGGTAAATATGAGTTTTGATGGTTTAATTCCTGCCTTAAAAGCTGGAAAGATTGATATGATAGCTTCTGCTATGAGTTCAACTCCTCAAAGATTAGCAAGTATGGATTTTAGTGATACTTATTTCAATACTAAAAATTTATATTTAAAATTAAAAACAGATTCTAGTATTAGCGATAAACAAAGTTTGGAAGGTAAAAAAATAGGTGTTCAACTTGGAACTATTCAAGAAAGTGCTGCTAAGACTATTCCAAATGCTCAAGTGGTTGCAAGTGAAGAAATGTTAGCCGCGATTTTAGCTTTAAAAGCTGGCAAAGTAGATGTGGTTTTAACGGATAAAGATATTGGTAAAGGTTATTTAAAAACTAATGAAGAGCTAGAAGCATTTTTAGAAGAAAATGATGGAAGTTCAGGGTTTTGTATAGCTTTTGATAAAGGAAAACAAAATGAGCTTGTTCAAAAAATTAATGCAGGTTTAGAAAAAGTTAAAGCTGATGGTACTTACCAAAAAATCGTAGAAAAATACGATTTACAATAATTAACTTAAAGCCTTGATACTTATATTCAAGGCTTTAAAAAAATATTCTATATCTTCTTTTGTATGTGTATAATGAAAACCCACTCTTAGCCAACCTGGTTTAGATTTTAATTCTTGATTGTCTTTTAGATTGAGTAAATCATGCCCATAAGGTCCTGCACAAGCACAACCTGCTCTTGTTTCTATCTTATAAGTTTTACTTAGTTTATAAGCTAAATCAAAAGGAGAAATTCCTTCTATATTAAAAGCAAAAATAGGTAATCTATTAGTGATATTTTTTGCATATAAGATCATTTTTGGAAAATTTGTACATTGTTTGAAAAAATATTCACAAAGTTCTTTTTCTTTTTTTTCTATATTTTTTAAACCTATTTCATTGCGTATTTTAAAAGCCAAACTTGCTCTAATAAGCTGAATAATTCCAGGTGTACCACCTTCTTCTAAATTTTCAACTTCGCATAAATATTGTTGAGATGTTCTTGAAACATAGCCCACAGTTCCACCTGCTGCAAAGCTAGGGGTATTGCCACATAGATTTTTTTTGATAACAAGTAAGCCACAAGATCCTACACCTCCAAGTAGTTTATGAGAGCTAATAAACACTGCATCGTAAAATTTAGGATCTAAATTAGCATAAGGAGCTAAAGTGGAAATATCAAAAGCAACTATACCGTTGTGTTGTTTGATTAAAGTGTAAATTTTTTTATAATCACTTAAAATTCCTGTAACATTAGAAGCTGCATTAAAGCTTGCTATGATTTGTCTGTTTTTGGATTTTTGTAATAATTTTTCTAAAAAATTAAAATCTAATTCTCCATTTTTATCTAAGGGCACTCGAACGCATTCACACAAAGCTTCTCTAAATGAAAGTTCATTAGAATGGTGTTCATAGGGTCCAACTATAACCAAAGGTAAGGTATTTTTGCCTGTATTTTTAAAATATTTTTCTTTAATAAGTGGTGGTATATATAGACCTAAAAGTTCTTGAAATTTTTTTATAGCTGCTGAAGATCCACTCCCACAAGCTATAAGAGCAAAACTATCATCTAATTCAAGGTATTTTTTTAAATTTATTCTCGCGTTTTCATAATGCTGTTGTGTGATAAAAGAATTTAAAGAACTATCTGAATGTGTATTTGCATAGGTAGTAAGAATTTTTTTAATTTCTTTTTCTATGCTTTTTAGTGCTAAAGCGCTAGCTGTAAAATCAAAATAATATATTCCTTTTTTTAAAATAATATCTTGTTTTAGTTTTTCAATATCCAAAAAAAATCCTCTAATTTTTTGTTAAAATTATAACATACAAAATATTTATTTTAAGGATGTGATTATAAAATTTGGTGATTTTTCAAAACGCTGTGAAACTTTGGAGCTTGAAAGTATTTTTGATTTTTATAGTATTTTTGATGAGTTTGAATTTGATTTGAAATTAAGTTTATATGAAAATATCTTAAATGTTTTTATTTTGAAAGCCTTTGATATTTTAGCTTCTTTAAATTTAGATGAGAATGCTTTAAAAGCTTTGAGTGTTTTAAGTAAAAACGATAGAAAACGCTATTCTATTAATAAATCTATTCCGCATTTTCAGGCTCTAGGACTTATTAATAAACTTTTAGAGAAAAATATTTTGATTTTAGAAAAAAGTCAAGAAAAGCCAATTATAAAAAACAAAAGACAGAAAGTTAAAAAAGAATTACGCTCTTATAATATACAAGATAAGGTTGTTTTTAAAAATCAAGGATTAAGATTTTTCTTTTATTTTATATATCCTAAACTTAATTTAATCGCGATGAAAAAATACAATGAATTAATAGAACTTATCCAAGAAAATTTGGAAAAATACCAAAGTTTTACTTTTGAACTTTTATGTAAAGAATTTTTAGCAAAAAAACTTAAAGTGGATCAAGTGTATAGTTTTTGGAATTATTATCATGAAATAGACTTGTATTATCATGAAAACAATTTTTGTGTTTTAGGTGAAGTTAAATTTAAAGAAAGAAAAATATGTAAAAATGTTTTAAATATTTTGAAAAGTAAAGCAAAACAGTTGCAAATTCAACCTAATTTATATGTGCTTTTTTCAAAGAGTGGCTTTAGTAAAGAGCTTATTCTAAATAAGGAGCGTAATTTGCTTTTATATACTTTAGAAGATTTTCAATTTTTAATTAAGGATTAAGTGTGGATGAGAATATTTTAAAAAGTTTAGATTCTAGTGAAAAAGAAAACTTACAACAAGGATTAAAAGCCTTAATAGAGCAAACCTATGTTATAGAAAATGAATATAAGCAACTTAATGAAAACTACACTGCATTAAGACAAATGGTAAGTGAGATTATAGAGGTTTTGCCTATGGCTTTGTGGATTTTAGACGCAAATAAAAATATTATTTTGCAAAACAACCTAGCTACACAAAAGCCAAAGCTTTTAGAATGCATTGATCTTGATAAAACACATTATGAGCTTGAGTTTGATCATAAATTTTATCTAATCAAAATCACCTCTCATACTGATAAACTTATAGTAAATGCAACAGATATTAGTGATGAAAAAAGAAATGAAAGGTTAGCTAGCATGGGAACAGTTGCAGCACATCTAGCGCATGAAATACGCAATCCTATAGGTTCTATTTCTTTATTAAGCTCTACTTTGTTTGAAAGAAGTGAGTTAAAAAATAAGCATATAGTTTTAGAAATCCAAAAAGCAATTTCAAGAGTAGAGCGTATTGTAAATTCTACTTTACTTTTTACAAAAGGAGTACATGTTAATTTAAATGAGTTTAATTTACAGGAGTTACAAGATGAGTGTGAGCAAGCTATTGGAGCTTATAATTATCTAGCTAATATCGATTTTAAATTTGAATTTTTAGATTTAAAAATCAATGCAGATAAATCTTTACTTGCTTTAGTTTTGCAAAATTTACTTTATAATGCCATAGATGCTATTGAAGAAAGCGAAAATGATGATGGTTATATAAAGGTTAAGTGCGAACAAAAAGAAGATAGGGTTTTTATTAAAGTTTATGATAATGGTGTAAGTATCAAAGATAAAAAAATGGTTTTTGAGGCTTTTAAAACAACTAAATTAAAAGGTAATGGTTTAGGTCTTTCTTTATCAAAACAAATTATTGATGCGCATAATGGAGTTTTAGGTTTTGATGAAAATCCAAAATGTTTTTTTATAGAGCTTAAAATTTAAGCTCTATAAAATAAATTTTTTCTTAAAATAATAAAAATATTTGTCCTCATAGCTCAGCTGGATAGAGCGCAGAATTCCTAATTCTGAGGTCGCAAGTTCAAACCTTGCTGGGGACACCATTATTATTTAAATACATTTCTTACATTTCTTTAAACCTCTATTTTTAGGCATTTGTAGTATTTTATTTATTTCTTTTATTTCATTTATTTGATATAATTTCAATACCCATTTTATACCCAGCGTTATTTTTTATAGGTATTGGGTATATTTTTGGTATTTTTTGGGTATAAAGGGGCGAAAAATGGCACTCTCTCAAAGTGATATAGAAGCATTAGAAATAAAGGAAAAACAATACTTAGTTCCGCTCGGTGAGCCAAAAGAGCTTTATTTAAAAATTCATCCTACAGGTAGAAAAGTTTTTCAACTTAGAGAGCAAAAATTAAAAAAATATATAACCATAGGAGAGTTTAGAAAAGGATTGTTAAGTCTTGCAGAAGCTAGAAAGGAAGCGATTAAGATTTTACAACAATTAAGAAGCGGGGATTTTATCGATAACAAGAATAAAAAATTTACATTAAATATGGCAAATGATCATTATATAGAAACTATAGGAAAAAAACTTTCATATTTTACTATCAAAAAGGAGCAGGGGACTTTTGTAAAATACATACAGCCTATGCTAGGAGAAAAGCCTATTAATTTGCTAGAAAAGAAAGACTTTCTTCCTATTTATGATCATATGAATTCAAAAAATATTTATTCAACTTTAAATAAAAGTATTGCTTTTATTTGCAGAATTTTAGAACTTGCAAGACAAAGAGGAGAATTAAAAACTAGCATTATTGCAGATTTGAAAGATTTACAAAAGTACTATAGATTAATCAATGATGATTGCAATGTGAAGCATTTTAAAGCTTTGGTAGAAGAAAAAGAGGTTAAGTTTATGCTCGAATGTATGAAAGAATACAGACAAAGAGCTAGGGTTAATGTGAATATTATAAATGCAATTTATTTTACGCTTTTGACAGCGCAAAGAAGTAAAAACATACGATTTGCTAAATGGAGTGAGATAGATTTTGATAATAATCTTTGGGTTATACAAGCTGAAGATATGAAGGTAAAAAGTAATGGTGAAAATATTATCCCATTGAATGAATATGCATTAAAAATATTACAAATGCAAAAGATGTTTAATGTAAACAAAGAATATGTGTTTTTTAATTTTGATAAATGCATTAGCGATAACTTTGCAAGCAAGTTTTTCAAAATGTATGATTTGAAACATACAATACATGGATTTAGAAGTACTTTTAGGAGTATATGTACAGAAAAAAGCAACGAGCTTATAAAACTTGGCATAGGCAAAGATATCGCTGAGATGATATTGCACCATGTAAATGGAAGTGAAGTTGAAAGAGCTTATAATAGAAGTAAGGCCATTGATTTAAGGAAACAGCTTATGAGTTGGTATGGCGAATACTTAAATTCCTTGTGTCCATTTGATTTTAAATGATAACTTTTTTAGATTTAAACCAATGATCTAGTTCTGTTTTTTTGTACCTGATTGTTTTAACATCAATCTTGTAGTGTGGCATGCCATTGCTTCTTGCTCTAAATTGTTGTAAAGGGTTTAATCCATACATTTGCTCTACTTGCTTTGGTGTTAAAAATTCTATATTTGACATGGGGTTTCCTTTAAATATTGTATTTTATATTGATGATTTTAAACAAAATGTCTTTGTATGCATTCCATACTTGCGTATAATCTTCACGACCATCGTTTAACTCTTCATTTTTTACATTTTTCCACCATGATATGCTTTCTTGTTTGCAACCTATGGCTATATCTTGAGAATTAAAGGATATGGAAAATTTTTCTACTTGTAATGAGCATATGTTTTCCATATCTCCTATGGTATTTGAAATTAAAGTATTTTTAAAAAATGGATTTGTAATTCTTGTTTTTAAGAAATTGTTTTCTCTTAAATCAGCCCCGCTAAAATCACAATCTATAAATCTAGCAGAATTTGAAAAAATGTTTTGTAGCGAGCAATTTTTAAAATTAGTTTCATTTGCAATTACATCTTGCATATAAGCGTTTTTTAAAACAGCATTTGTAAAAACAGCATTTGATATAATGCTTGATTGAAAATCGCAATATTGTAAAATGGCATTAGTGAAATCAGCCCCGATTAGATCTAAACTATTAAAATCTGCGCCTGTTAAATTTTGCTCTTTAAAATTAGCATTTTTTAAAGATATTTTTTGCTTTCTGCAAAAATCAAGTAGTTCGCTCAAACTAAATTCAGTTTTTTCTATAATAATATTTCCATTTTTGTCATAAATTATAGCCATTTTATTTCCTTTAGAATTGTTTTTTAAAGAATGGGTGTTTTGAATAAAATTTTTCTATATCATCGTAGTTTTTATAGTAGTATAATTTGTTTTCTAGCCTTTTTAAGATAGCTTCAAAAACTTCATTTTTTCCTATTTTTTCTGCAAATAAACTAAACTCCCACTCTTTCATACAAAGAATGTTATAATCACGAGCAAGTATTTTCCTAAGCTCTAGTAATTCTTCATCGCTAAGTTTTCTTTTAAAGCTTAACTCGTTTTTATGTTCTAAATCATACTTTAAAGCTTTAATCTCATTTTCATATTTTAGCTTTTGCTGTTTAAGTTGAGATTTATAACCTAAGCTTTGGTGAAAAGCTAGCTTTTGTATTTGCTCTTGTTCGAGATTTTTAAGGCGTTTTTCACATTCTATAAAATAACGCCTTGCTTGTCTGCCTTTTTCATTGTTTTCAACCATACAAAGCTCTTTAGCCATATCTAAGGTTACATAGTATTCTTTGCGTGGTCTGCGTCCCGTAAAAACTTCTTTAATGATATAGTCTTGATTTTCGATAAAACTATAATGACTAATCCTACGATTAATCCAATCAGCGAATTTTGTATCAATTTCTAAAAAATAAAAAAGAAATTTAACATTAGCTGGAAAAGTACCTTGCAATTCCGTGTGTGGGAATGTTAATTGTAGTTGCATTTGCTTACCTTTATGTAATTAATTGATAAGCAAATGATTACATATTATTACTTAAATATTACTTAATGATAGCGAATGCTTACTAAAAAGTAATAAAATGTATTTTTCTCATTTTTGAGAAAAATAAAACTGACAACAAAAAGATTTAAAATCCGAGCGTTAATTTAACATCTTTATTTTTCTTTTATATCATTTATAATAAGATTAATGATGTATTGAGTTGTGTTAATGCCTAACTCTTCGGCCTTTTTGTCTAGTGTTTCTTTGAGTTTAGCACTCATAGTTAGCATAACTCTTTGTGCCTGTTCTTTTTCTTCTGCCATTTTCTTTTTATCCTTTTCTATATCTTTTTCTTTTGCATTTGGATTTGTAATCATAATATCATAATGATCTTCTTCAACCTCTTTCAAAAGCCACTCATAAGCTGTATTTTTATTCATATCTAAATTATTTTTTTCACAATACTTGTAAAATCTTTTGTAATATTTTTCTTTATTTGGATTTAAAAATTTTGTTGGATATTCATCCATAAATTTTTTACTTATTTCAATAAAATCTTTTTCATCCATTAATTTTCCTTTGTATCTTTTGGTATAATGCTATGTAATGCTGTAATACGATAAAGCTTAACTAAGCCGTCTATTTTATGTACTGATAAATCTACTAAGTAGTAATTATCGAATGGATTTTTATTGATAAGCTCTTTTGCTTCTTTATCTACTATTTCCGTGCTTATTGCTTTATTTGGAACAATATCATCACATATAGCCTTATCTTTTACTATGCGTTCGCTATCTTTAACTTCTTTCATTCTTATTAAAACATTTTGGAAGTGTTTTTGTTCTTTATCTTCATAGTTTTTAATTTGTTTTGCTGTGGCTATACCTTGTTTGTAAGCGTCTTTATTTTCCTGATTAACAACAACACAATCTTTATAATCATTATAAGTAATACTAAGATTTAAATCTTTTTGCTCTGCTAAGGCTAAAATGCTTTCTAAGTTGTCAAGATTACTCTTAGTTAATGTTTTATCTTCTTTAATCTCTTCTATGCTTTTTTTACCTATATTTTTAATATTGTTAAAAAAATCAAAATAAGCATTTATATTTGGTAGTAATTCTCCAAACATAAGAGCACCACATATAACAAGATTAAAAACATCACTTCCTTTTTCTACTGATTTTAAAGTTGTTTTAATACCGCTAGTTCCTTGAGTTATATAGATATACTCATCTATAGAATTATTTAGTGCTAATAGTGCGTTAGATAAGGTTTTAATGTCTATTGGATTATCTTTTTGTATAGTAAATCTTATATTTACATTTTCAATTGTATCTCCCATAATGTCCCCTTTTTTACAATTCCTTAATCACCTGCTGAAGTCTCATCTTTAAATATTTCTTTTCTATATTTTTCTAAGTTTTCCATTATTTTCCTTTTTTTTATTTTTGATAATTTTATCAAAAAGTATTTTATAAACAACTTCTTTGTTTGTACATTTGAAGATTTTAGTATGTTTTATCTATAAAATTTAAAAATCCTTTTACATTTTTTAAGATTATCTTTTGAGAAAATTTCAAGAATAAATAATCCTATGATAATTGCACAAATCCCAAGAAATGCAAAAGTTAAAGCTAATATTGAGATAATAATATTAAAAGCTTTTGAGAGGGCATTTAAAGCAGATCTTATTGTTTTTGTAATCATAGCTTGCAACTCTCATAATCAGCTTTATAGATTTTTTTAACTTTATAGTCTATCTGTAAATTAGTTTCTATTTCTTTACAAGTTATAAACCAGAAGTTTTTATCTTCTTGCGTTAATCTACAAATAATTGAATTTCCCAAAAACCCAAAATCTTTAGATACATTGCTAATAGCTTCATCTTTGTTAAAAGCACATAGTTTATTTACAAACTTCTTTAACTCATCATCGTAATATCCTGTGCGACTTTCAATCTCTTTTATAGTTTCTAGCATACATTTATAAAAATCAAAGCCTAATATGTAAGTTAAACTTGATATTTTGTAAATTAATCCTTGTGTAACTATATTAAAATCTTCTAATTTATCTTTAAACTCTATAATCTTCTCATTAATATTATCAATTATATGCCACATAGAAAATGGGTAAATATCTTCGTAGCGGTCTTTATATTTCAAATCAAAAGCATTAAAACAAAATACTGCAATATCACACAAAGCGTCAATTCTTTCTAAGTCATTCTTAGCTCTAAAATACTCGCTAGCTTTTTCAAAAGCATTACCTAAAAATGCTTCTTGTTGATTTTCATATGTTAAATGCCTTATTTCTCTATATTTAGCTAATCTTTCTTTGATTTCGTTAAATTGTTCTCTTGTCATTTTTCGCCTTTCAATAATTCTTTTGCTTTTATCAAGAGTTTTTTTTAAGTCATCTAAATTAGATCTTAATTCATCCTCATCACACTCTTCCATGTAGTCAATCAACTCTAAGCATTCTTTGTTAATTAAAGCCAAAGCTCTTGCGTGTTCTATGGCTGTGTTAATTTTTTCTTTTAACATTTTTACTTACTTTAAAATGGAAGCTCACCATCATCTTCTAAAGTGGCATCTAAAGTATGAATTTGTTGAGGTTTTTGGCTAAAATTTTGTGCATATGGATTAAATGAAATGCTTTGAGCTTGAAACTCATTTTGCTCTTGTGGTAATTTTTTGTGTCTGGCTTTAAAGTTTTTATATGCAACTGGCTCTTTTTGGTTTTTAAATTCATCAAGACTTTGTAGTTTTGAGTTAAAAATTCTACTAAGTACTATTTTATTTTCAACTTGATTGTTTTTATTTAAAAACTCTTCTGTGTCAAAACCCAAAAGCAAAGTTTTATTTGTTAGCTCATCAAGACTTGTAGCTTCTGTTTCTTTTCCGTAGATATTTGCTTTTGTTTTTTTGCTAAGATCAAGTTCTTCTATACCTAAAAATAGCATTATTGCGTTAAGTTGTCTAAAGCCTAAGTAGCTTTCCTTTTCGCCTTTTGAAGTTGTGTATGTAAAATCTCCATTCTTTGCAATAAATAAATTAAAATCAGCTAATTTATTGTGTTTTTGGCATACAAATTCACATTTTACAAAAGTATTTGTATGGCCTGTGTTGCCGATAGTATCATATAAGAATATTTTTCTAAAATAGCCACTATATAAACCACCTTCGTTTAAATATTCAAGTAGTGGCTGATAATTTGCCACTTCATAATTTGCTTTAAATATTGGTATCATTTTTTAGTCCTTGTTTAAGTTCGAATATTTTATTTTTATCATCTAACAATTCTTTTATTTTCTCTCTTGTAAAGATATTGTTGTTTTTGATAAATGCATTTTGTTCTTCTTTATTTAAACCCATATCCTCTAAGGTTTTTCTTAGTTCAAGCCCAAGTTTTTTTAGCTCATTTGCTTCATCTTTTATTAGCGTTGCTTTAGTATTGTTATAGTCTTTGATAGTATCTAATTCACTCTCATCCAACATTCCAAGACCGCAAATACTTAAAGTAACGCGCCTTTTAGCTTTAGTTATGGCTTTCATTAAAGCATTTGCTAGGTTATCTCCGCCCAAATTTTTAATATTTAAAGCTCCTGTGTCGCAATCTGTTCTACCATCTGGAGTGCTAGCATAAACCGTAACCATATAAATATCTCCAATTTGATTAGCTTCTGTTTTAGTGATAGATACTTTATGGATTTGTCTTAACTGATCTGTTGCTGTTTTTGTTGCATAAAGAGTTAATTTGCCATTAAGTATAATGTACTCAAAAGGCTTAGTTAGCATATTGATGCCTAAACTATCGCAAATACTTTTTACATAAGAAGTTCTTTCTTCATCATTTAATTCTGATAAATCTCCTTTAACTAATGCTAATTCATATGGATTAAAGTTAAAATTATTTTTTTGTGTTTTTTCAGCTACTACTAATTCACTCATTTTATGCTCCTTTTTTGATTTTTAAACACATTGAGGTACTTTGTTTTATATATTCTTTTGGGATTTCTAATTTAGTAAAATCTAAAAAGCCTTTATAATCAATCGTTGTTCTATTTTGCGGATAAACACTAATATCCAAGCATTTAACTTTCTCACCATTCGCTAGCTCTATAAATTCTTTTTTAAGAGCTTCTAGTTTTTCTTTTATAGGCTTCATTGTGCTTTCAAGTCTAATTATTTCTAAGGCCAATTCTTTTGCATGAGTATCATCAAGTTCTTTGTAGTCGCTTTTTTGATTAACGAGATAATCTTTTATAAACTCATCTATTTTTCTAAGCATAAAATCTTGATATTCCTTATCGCTTTTAACCACACAATAAGTCAAATCATCATTCTCATTTAAGACCGCAAAAACACATTTTTCAAAACCACCTACAAAAAGTTGAAATTGAACTTGAGCGTAGTATTTTGGGCTAGGTTTTTTAAATTTTAACACTTGCTCGTATTCTTCGTTGTTTGTTGAGTATTTAAACTCGTATATTGTTTTTTCATCATCTATACCATCTAAAGAAGCCATAAAAAGCTCATTTTCTAAGCTTTGAATAACAATAGGAGTTATATCTTTTCCTATTATAAATTCCATTTTTGCTCTGATTAATTCCTCATACTCTCTACCTTTTTGCATAGCTTTATTGGTATATGGCTCAAAAAGTCCTTGTATGAGTTCTTTTGCCTTTTCTTTGTTTAAAAAAGCACCTTTTTCACCAATGCAAGAAGCGACTATACTAGCTGTGATTTTTCCTTTTCTAAACTCAAGCCATTCTTTAGAGCCTTGTTCTAATTCTATGATTTTATATTTCATTTGTTTTCTCCTTTAGTGTTTTTATTTTTTTAATTGCTAATTCTTCAGCGTTATCCATAGTTATAAGCCCTAACTCATCAAGTATTTTTATTTTAAAAGAGTGAAGTTCTCTAAGCTCTTTTTCTTTTTCTTCTAAAGCTAATAAGCTTTGATTGATTGCCTTGTTTTTAAGTCTGATATGATACTGGGCTTTGAAAAGCTTTATTTTTAAATCATCATCTTTTTTGAAAAACAACAACATCAAAGCTCCTTTGTTAATAAGCTTAATAGTTTAATGTTTTCAACTTCTATAGCCATTCTTAAGTTATTTTCACTTTTAAATAAGTCTTTAGCTTCTTTTAGTTTTTCTTCTAATAAAACTATTTTCTTTTTATATTCGCTGACTTCATTTGCATAATCATCAAAACGAACGTATGCCTTTTTGTTTATTACTTCTGCTCTCATTGATATTCCTTTCAAAATCTTTATACTCAAATGAGCGCAAAGCAAAAAGGAAAAAATATGTCTTATTGTTTATAATTAAGGAGTAATCGCAATGAAAAAAAACTTAATGAATGTGATGTAAAATCAAAACAAAAATCTTTGCGCTCATTTGAGTATAAAAAGGGGTTTAAGAAAGCCGAAAGCCACGCTCTCTTTCGGTTATTGTGTTATAATTGTATTAAGCTTAGACTAAGCGTGGATATATATAATATGCTCTAAGGATTTTAGATGAGATAATTAACGAGCTTAATTATCTCTTTTATTAATTCTAAAATAAGAATTATAAAATCAATTATCTTGCTCACCAATAACCCCCTTTCTAAAAAACCGAAAGAGTAGCCATACTTAATACAATTGTTATTATACAAAATTATTTCTTAACCCTTAAGTTTTCTGTCATTTTTAAAGTGCAAGAAAACATAAAATAGCACTATAAACATTTATACTAAGCCAAGTTTTTGGATAACTTGCTAACCCTTCTGCTATAAGAACTATCAACAAGGTAGTAAAGCTTAATTTCCAAGCAGTCAAAAGCTTAATCAAGTCTTTTTAGTAAAAGACTTTGTTAAACTTTAATAGTATTTAAAGTTTTTTGCGTTTCCTTTACTTTGGATATTAAATCCCAAATCTTAAAGTTAATATCTTCTTCTTTGTAAGTTTCTAAAGAAGTTGAAAACTCCCAATCTTCCATTTTGCACTCAAGATCTGTTATAAAATCTTCTATCAAATCTTTAAGATAAAAAAGATTTTTACCACTCATACTCTCATCATGCATAAGCTCTTTAGCTAGAGTATCAGCTTCTCTTTCTCTTTTTTCTAAATCAAGGTAGCAACTATCTAACATTTTAAATCCTTATATTTGTTATAATCCATTTCACTCTAGAAAGGCGAATTATGGAAGAATTACAAAACTTAAAAGCTCAACTAAACAAACTTATTTTAAGAATTGATGAATTAGAAAGCAAAGTCACAATTCTTGAAAAAAGACTAAACGATAAAGACTTAGAAGAACTCACTGACACTCCTAATCTTTTAGAGAAATAACAAACCCTTTGTTCTCTAACGCTTCTTTGGTGATTAAGTTCTTAACTGAATGCTCTAAAAGAGTAGCCAAAAACTCTTCCAAAGAAGCGTAATGTTTTGAATAATTTCTTTCAAAAGCTACCTCTAGCATTTTTTCTAAATCTTCTCTTAGATCTAATCTAATCACTAACATTTTAAATCCTTTTTTGTTTCTTAGGTTTCATTTGTTTCGATGAAGAAAGAATACAAAAAGTATGCTTAAATAATTATTAAAAAGAACACAAAATGTATTTTATTTTTTATGATATAATTTTGAGTATAAAATAGAGGCAAAATAAAGGGTTGTTGTTGAAAAAATTACTGATTTTATTTGTATGTATATATGCTTTTGGGTTTGATGTGTGTGAGCGAAGAGAGATTGAAATGTCTGCGTATATAGAAAAACATGCTGTTGGTTATAAAAGCAAAAATTTTAATCTTTCAGAAGAAAAACTATACAAAAAATCTTTTAGCGATTGCTATGATAAAAAGAATAAAGAAGCTTGTTTATATATTTATAATAATTTTGCTATAGATGGAAATTTTAAAGTTGAGAGCAATATATTTAATTTGATTGAAATAATGGCTTATGTTGGTTTAATTCTTGATATGGACAAAGATAAAAAGTATAAAGAAATTAATCGCTTGATAGCTTTAGATAGTTGGAAAAAATTATCAGAATTGATAGATTTTGCTTTAAATAAAACTAATGATACAAAAGCTATAGAGGCATTAAAGCTACTAAAAAAGATGAGTGATTTTGAAGTTAATCGGGCTTATGCGTGTCCTTTGTATTATAATGATAAATTACAATCTGATATAATAGACATGCCCTGTGCCTGTAAAAAAAATACTGCACTTTTAATAAAACCAGATACTATAAGACGAGCTTTTTTAAATTTAAAACTTTTATGTGATAAATATAAAGATAGTGTAAGCTGTGGAGCTGTTGGTGGTCTTTATGAAAATGGAAAAGGTATAAGGATAGATTTTAAACAAGCAAAAAAATACTATGGCTTAGCTTGTGATGGCGGTTATCAACTTGGCTGTGATGGATATAAAAGGTTGATGTGGTATTGAGAGAATAGTTTAGTGTTAATAGAAAGTAGAATTAAATTTTTTCCAATGATCTCTTAAGATAATAAAAACACTTTTACAGAAATCTTTTTGTTTTTCATTGTCTGTTAAACCAATACAAATAAAGTAGTCTTGCTCTATATTATTTAAAGCTTTAAAACACTTATCTTTTTCAAAAACACTACTATCTCCTAGATGAGATAAGTATTTAAGTAATTCGTTTTTGTGTTCAAGTAAAATTTCTATATCTATATCAGTCATATTAGAAAGAAGAATTAAGAAATATCTAAAATTAATTAAGGCCATAATTCATTAATTTCCATATCATTTTTTTGTAATTCTTTTAGTCTTAATGCTTCTTTTTTATTTTCTTCCTTAAAAAAAGTAGCTATTGTATCTTGTGTAATTTCATTTCCAAGACTCGCAACATAAGAACTTTTCCAAGGATATTCTTCGTGGGTTTTTTCTCTAAGCTCCCAAGCCCCCATAGAACCGTATTTGTCAAAAATAAGAACTAAAAGCTCATGGGCATCTTTATTGTTAGCAATACAATCTGTATCAAAATCTTCAAGTTCATCAAAAGAGATAGAATTTGATCCATATTTTTTAAATTGCTCATACACTGCTTTAACCACTGGTCCATGCGGCCACGCTTCTATTCTATCATCAAAGAGTGGTTTTTCAAATACGGCAAGCATATACCCTTGTGCATAATAAAGCATTTTTTGTATTTTTAAATTTGATAGCGTGTCACCAGCTTCTTTACTTCTTGCTAAGAATAAAAAGTATTTTGCAACATCTAATGCTTTCATAGTTTTTACCTTATTTTAAAATATAAAATATATTATCTTATATTATCTTATATTATCTTATATTATCTTATATTATCTTATATTATCTTATATTATCTTATATTATCTTATATTATCTTATATTATCTTATATTATCTTATAGTTTAAACTAAAAAATCGTTTAAGACTGATGATTATTGCTAGTTAAAACACCACAATTAAACTTATATCTTTTTATACTTAAATTATCGACTTCATAATTTGGAACTTTATAGCATTCTTTAAAATTACTACCTTTTATAATCTTGATATAAGAGTTTGGAATAGCAATTTGATTTTTTATTCTTTGTGGGTTGCTATCATAATTAACTAAATTTAAAACTTCAATTTCTCCAAGCTTTAAAGCTATTTGCCTTTCTCTTTTTTCAATCTTATTCCATACTTTTTGATTAATTTGTGGATTTTGCGGAGTAATATTACTCATTAAAAAAGTGCTAAGTTGGGCTTGTGGGGTTGCATTCATGGATTGATTTGGCACGACATGTCCTCTTGTATAACCACTTCTTAGATAATCCTCCCAATAAGTTCTATACTTTTTAGGAATATTGGTATCATCTTTAAATTTTGGGCGTTTTTTGATGTGTCCTTGATTTAAAATTTTAGCTTCTAATTTATAAGCTATTGCTTTAGTGCCTTTGTAGTTATAATCATAGCAATTAATATAATAAAATTTATCTAAAACCTGAGAGCAGTTTTGTTTAGTAAAATACTTTGCAAAATCTTCACTCGGTTTATATTGTGTGTAATTAGCTAAGGCTAGAGTTGTTAATAGTGGTAAAATTATAAGTTTTTTCATTTGTTGTTATTTTTCATTTATAATTTTAACTTTAAATTCCTCAAAGCTAACAGGTTGTAGGTGATAAGGCGGGAAGCCAGATAGCATTGTTATTTGGGCTATCATTGGTCTTAAATATGAAAACATTATTGCAACGGCATTGTTTAGAAGAATTTTATTTTGTTCATCTTTAGTTTCAAAAGCAATTAATGATAGTATTGTTGTTGATATATTATAAACACTTTCACTACCGCTATCTGCTTGAATATCTAAATCTAATCGGATTAAAAATATATCTTTTTTCTTGTCATCTTTTTGATGTGCAATGACACCTATGTTGTTTTTACAATTGATAGTGCCAGAATCATCTAGCACTCCATTTTGTTCAAAATTAAATTTTTTTATTTCTATTGATAAAATTTGAAATACCCCCGATTTTATCTCATTCATTATAACTCCTTATTTCTAAGCTACTTTGCTAAAATTACTGTTAATTTTAAGCTCATCATTTTTATATTTAGTTTTGTTAATTTTAAGCTCATCATTTTTATATTTAGTTTTGTTAATTTTAAAGTATTGTTGGTTTTTGGTTGATTTTACTTTATTTTCAAGATTATTCAACATTTCAAAACATTCTTTAAAACTAATTTGCGTTTCAGAAAAATCTTTAAAACTAATTTGCGTTTCAGAAAAATCTTTAGAATCAAGTGCAAAATTGTATTCTAAAATTTTTAAGTGTTTTGCAAAATTTTTAGCTTTTTTTTCATGTAAATCAATTGTTTTTAGATTATATTTTGGTGGATATTGAAAATAAATACTACTTAAAAAATTTTGAAATATATGTCCCAACTGCTCATAAACTTCTTTCTTGTCTTTATATTCTATAGTAATATTGTTACCGTCAAAAATTGATTTCGAATTGTATTTTTTTAGTTTCATATTTCTCTTTAAAACAATGTTAAATTTTTTACATATAGTATCAATGTTTAATGAGGAATTCTCATTCTTTACGATATCAATAACTCTCGTTGCATCCATTGGTCGCTTATTTGATTCTGGGATAATTTTCCAAAGTTTATTAGCAAGATTTTTATTTTCTAAAAATATCTTCTGCTCTCTCTTATTGAGTAATTTAAAAATATTTTTCATTGTTTTGTATTTCTTTCTTTATGAAATAATTTTCATTTTCTCTTGGACTGTATATTATATTGTTATTTTCTTTATAAACATAAACAATCCTTTCTTTTTTCTCTAAAATAGTTTGCAAATAAGCAAAATCTTCATAATTTATTTTTTTCATATCAACTTCTTTGATTTTTATTCCTCCGCTTTCAAGTACTATTTGATCCACTTCTAGTTTAAAACAACTTTTAACATCTTTATTTTTTGTGAATATTTCACAATTTTCTGTTCGATAAATTTTGTTTATTTTATTATACTTTAATTCTCTTGCATATAAAATACTATTGAAATCTTTAAGACCTATTTTTTCTAATTCATTATCTTTTTTCATATTTACTCTTATCTTACAAACTCTATAAAATTTTTAAAGGTTTCAACTGTCATTTTTGATACAACCACCCCTATAATTTCACACTGCGCAAAATCGCTAATTTTAACTTCTTTGTAGTCCTTGTTTTCAGATACTAAATAAATAAAATCGCAAAAAGCTTCTTTTTTAATTTTTTTACAATATAGATCTTCGCCTTGTCTAAAAATAACTATATCAGCACTTGATATAGTACCAAGAGTATTTTTGCTTCTATCAATAACAACAAAATCTCCATGTGTTAAAAGTGGCTCCATGCTATCGCCATTTATTTTTATAATATCGTAGCTTTTTTTTATAGGAATGTCTAAAATCTCTTTTAGAAAACTTCCATCAACACAAATACTAGTATAATTTATATCTTGTGCTAAAACTCCATATCCAGCTGAAGCAGAAATATCAGGATAGTATTTAAATTCGATTTGATTGTGGTTTTTATTTGTTGAGGTAAAGGATAACAACTCTTCAATTGGAACATTTAAAATCTCTGCTATTATAGGTAACTTATTAATACTCGGGCTTCTTGTGCCTTGCAGATTATTATTAAACCATGATTTTACCGTAGATAGTGAAGGGTTGTATCCTTTTTTAGAACATGCTTGTATAAAGTCTTGATAGTTGGAAAATTTGGAGTATAGTAAGTCTTGTAATTTTTTAGTATCTACATTTTTCATATCTTTACCCAATCTATAAAATTAAAACAAAAATATCGACAATAAGTATTATTTTTTATACAAATTGTATCATATTTTGTAAATACAAAAAGCATACTTATCCTTAATATTTAAAATAATTTTAAGATTACATAATGTATTCTTACGATATGAAAAAAATCGATTATTACAAAATAACAAAAATTTTAAAAAAGCATTATTCTGAAAGCATGACTCGAGATATAAAAATAAATAAGAGAAGAGTATCTTTTAAAAAACAAATAGAGTTTAAAAGGTTATATGGAATTCCACATGAGTTTTGGGTAGATGTGCGTTCTAATCTTACAAATATACCAAAAAGAGGAAGAAAACCAAAAAAGAGTGTGAGTGAAAGAGCTTAATTTAAAAATTAAAATTAAAGATGAGCATTATAAGGTGCTTGAAACACTTTCTAGCCAAGATAATAAAAGTGTTGATGAATATATTTTTTCGACTTTAAATAAATTCATCTCTCTTGATATTAGCTTGGCTTTAAGGGTTGAAAACGCTTTGATACTTAATAAGGATTAATCTTTGTCGCTAATTAAATCTGGAGTGTCAAGACTAAAGTGTTGCGAAGTGTTTTTATCCTTTTCCAATGAAGCCACTTTGCTTTCTAATGCTTCAACTCTTAGTTTTAAATCTAAAATGATTTTTTCTAATTGTTGGATTTCCATTTTAATCCTCCTTTCTTTAAAGATGGGGAATTTTAACTAAAAAGGAGTGCGGATGAAAAGGATGTTTTATGAGTGTGATTAACTACTTGCTTTCGGGTCTTAGTATAGGATTTTTAATCGGAGTTTTTATTTATTCTTTGTCTCATTTTTTACATCAAAAGTTCGGAGGTAAAGGCAAGTGACTTTTGTTTTAGCACAAATGCCATCTTTTCTTAAAAAATCGCATTTTGGAGCTTGCTCTATTCCATCTTTATATACCAAAGTGATGGGTATTTTAACTCTTAAAATAGCGTTGCATGTGCTTTGGAATGTGGTTATTTGCGTTTTGTTTTGCGCTTTTGTAAAAAAACGCCCAAGTAAAAAACCTATGATAAGTCCATATATAAAAATGGCTTGTTTTTCACCTAGTATCTGCGCTAAAGAGTTAAGTAGATCCATTTTAGGCCTTTTTGCGTTTGATTTTATCATATTAAAAATGAGAAATAAATTAAGGAAAAATGATGAGTATACCGCATTTTAAAGCTAGTTTAGAGGTGGCTTTAGGAGCTAAAAAGCCACTTAGAGCTAGAAGAGGTTTCACAAAAGTAGCTAATACGATTTTTTATGGTGGCTTAAGTATGGATGCTTTGGCACTTTATTTACAGCTTAAGAGAATGAGTGAAAAAACTCTAGTAAGTGAAATTTACTTAAGAGAACTTATTTTAATCAAAAAAGATACAAGAATAAGCTTGCAAAGATTAAGACTTGCTAAAGATGAATTAATCAATTTTAATCTACTTCAAATTAAAAAAACAAATCATCATAGATTTAATTATGAGTGGATTTTAAAAGATGAAAACAATGAAATAATTAAGCATTTTAACAAAACTGAATATAAGCTTAAAAGTGCTGATAAAAAACCAAGCAAAATATTTAAAAATAATACTTCTTCCGTAGTCGGAAATTTGAATACGGAAAAAGAAAAAAATGAAAATTCCCTATATATAGAAACACGCACGCACGCGTATAAAGAAAATAATATAAGTATAAATAATAATAAATTTATAAATTTAGAAAATTTAGAAAATAAAGAGAATACAAATAAAAATAATAACGCTACGCGAACTTTTTTTGTTGTTGATTTTGGAGCTTTAAAAACACAGGAGTTTAGCATGGGTAAATTTAAAAAACCTAGTGTAGATGATCTAATGGAGCAGATTAATACCTTTAATCAAAAACACAATACTTGCTTTGATGAGAGTTTGGCTGAAGATTTTATAGAGTATTGGGATGTTAGACAGTGGAAGAGAGGCAACAAAAAAATGGCTTCTGTTGCTGGTAGCTTACATACTTGGCTCAAATATGCAAAGGAAAATGCATTAAGAAAAAATGCTTTTAAAGTTAGAAAAAAAGAGGCTGAAGCTTGTGTGGTGAGCTCTTTGATGGATTATTATGGATTTGAAGATAGTCAAGAACAAAAATGTATTGATGTAGTAAGTATTAGTTGAGGGTGAAATGAAAGAAAAAGTTAAAATTTTAATGAATTTGTTAGAGCTTAATGAAGCTCAAGCGGTGGATATAGTTGGTAGATATTTAAAAGATGTCAAAGATATACATGTTTTTTTAGATTATTATTTTGAGACATGTATGAGTGAAAAAATCATCGGTTCTACTTATGAAAAACTTAGAATTGTTTGCAAGATAGCACAACTTGAGTTTAAAGAACGATTTGAGAATAAAGAAAGTTTTTTAAAATGGATTTTTAGAAATTACAAGTCAAGAGCTTTTTTTAGATTATATAAAAATGATTTTACATATGAATATTTTGCTTATGATAGTCTCAAAAATAAAGTAAAACTTAAAAATAGTTCAAATGATTGTTTAATATGTATAAATGGCTTTAAAGAATTAACATATCACGATGGGTCTTTGGTAGAAGATGGGTATTTTAAAGAGGCGCTTATAGACTTCATGTTTAAAAACCAGCATAGAGTTGGTAAAGATTTGAGCTTGGATATTCAAAAGATAGAATTAAAAACAGAACTTTGCCATCAAAAAACAAAAGAAGAAGAAAAAATATTGCACTTGCAAAATTTGGAAAAGTTTTCTCAAAAACTAAAAGAAAAAACCGACACCAATTTTAATTATTTAAGCAAAAACAAAGAAAAGGTAATACGATGAGCTATTCTTTAAAAATAGAGCTTAAAAATAACCCTGTGCCTTATAAAAGAACAACTCAAAGAGCCAAGTTTGTTTGCAAGGATTATCTTAAGTATTTAGATTTTAAAAAACTCTTGCAAATTGAGTTTAGAAAGCAAAATGGAATAAGCCCTAATCAAGCTTTTGACTCTAAAAAGCAATACGAGTTTTCTTTAAAAATAGGTTTTAACAATAAAAAACATGGTGATGCAGATAATATCGTAAAAGCCGTATTGGATGCGCTGTTTGAAAATGATAAGAACGTGTTAAAAGGGAAATATGAAATTGTTGCTTTTAAAAAGGCTTTTTTGGATTTAGAAATTAGCCAATATGATTTTAAGGAAGGATTATCTTATGAGCAATAAAGTATTAACAAAAGATGAGTTAGAGCAAAAAGTTGATGAGTTTTTTGCTACAAATACACCACTTGCTGAAACAAAAGAAAAAACTATTTATGCGCCAAAGACAATAGAAAGTCTAGCTGTATTTTTAGGTGTTACGACAAAAACTCTTAGTATTTGGGAGAAAGATGCAGAATTTGGAGAAATAATTCAAATAGCTAAACAAAGATGCGCTAGCTCTATAATAGATCATTCTTTGATAGGCACTTACACTCCTAGCATAAGCATGTTTTTGCTTAAAAACAATCATGGCTATGTAGATAAACAAGAAGTGGTTAGTGATAGTGTTCAAAAAATAGAAATCATAAGAAGTGAAGTTAAATGCAATTAAAACTTGATTTTTCTTACACTCCGGCACAACTTAAAGTTTTTGATGATAAAAATCCACGCTTCATAACTGTAGCAAAGGGGAGAAGATTGGGTTTTACAAGAGGAAGTGCAAAATATGTAATAGAAAATCTTTTAATGGGGTTAAATGTTCTTTGGGTTGACACGGTTCAAAGCAACTTACAGAATTATTTCGAGCTTTACTTTATGCCTGAGCTAAAAAAACTCCCAAAAGAATTTTATTCTTGGAGCGTTCAAGATAAAAAACTCATTTTAAATAATGCTGTGCTTCATATGAGAAGTGCTGAAAGACCTGAAAATATAGAAGGCTTTGGCTATGATTTGGTAATTTTAAACGAAGCAGGAATTATCTTAAAAGGCTCTAAAGGGGAGTATCTTTGGTACAACGCCATACGCCCTATGTTGCTTGATAATCCTAAATCAAGAGCGATTATAGGTGGAGTTCCTAAAGGAAAAAATCTTTTTTATGAGCTTTGTAAAAAAGAATTAAGTGATGAAAATTGGAAACATTTTCAGTTCTCAAGTTATGATAATCCTTTTTTGAGTAAAGATCAAATCAAAGAGCTAATCGAAGAAGTAGGCGGAGAAGATAGCGAAGTAGTTAAACAAGAAATTTATGGAGACTTTATAGATAACTCTAGTGCAGAACTTTTTGCTTTAAGTGATATTGAAAAAAGTATGAATGTTGTTAGTTTTGATATGCAAAAAATGCAAGGAGACAATATATGGGGACTTGATGTAGCAAGATATGGAGATGATAAGAGCGTTTTGGTCAAAAGAAAAGGTTTTGTTGTAGATGAAATTAAAAAATATAGTGGGCTTAGTATTAGTGCTTTAGCAAATGTTGTTTTAGCAGAATTTAATAAAGACAAGGAAAAGCCACGAGGTATTTTTATAGATACTTGTGGGCTTGGAGTTGGTGTATATGATATATTGAGTGATTATGGCTTGCCTGTATTTGAGGCAAATTCTGCAAATTCTGCAACTAGCAATGAATACTTAAACAAAAGAGCACAAATGTATTTTACTTTGGCTAAAAACATAAAACATATGCAAATTATCAAAGATGATGAGCTAAAAAAAGATTTACGGATGATTGAATATGAGTATTCTGATAAGGGGCTTTTAAAGATAAAGGCAAAAGAACAGATAAAAAAAGATTACGGAAAAAGCCCTGATACTAGTGATGCTTTAGCTTTAACTTTCTTTGAAAAATTGCACCCAAAAAACAATACTAGTGAAGATTGGAGTTATGATGGCTGGTGAGTTTTTAATGGTATATGAGAATATAGATCCGCTTAAAATTAAAGAGTTAGCTAAGAAAGAAGATGATGTTATAAAAATAATTTTGGCTAAGTGGATATTAGATCTTTTTGGGGGTTTTAGAAATATTTCTAAAAAGCAATACAAGAGAGAAATGGTGAAAATTTTAAAAGAAAAAGGTGTGAGTGATGATGATATTGCTAAGCTAACAAAGCTTAGTAAAGTTACCATATGGAGAATTAATAATGAGAAATAAAGAAGAAAAAATTACGTATTTAGTAAAACTTATAAGTGAAAGTAAAAATGCTTATGAAAAATACAAGCCTTATTTTTCTGCCTTGCAAGATGCATATTTATTAAAAAATGAAAAAAAAGAAATTTATGAAAAAAGAAACAAATCTTGCATCTTTATACCAAAGATTAATGCAAAAATTAAATATTTAATAACTGCTTTAAATGATGTGTATTTTAACAGTGAGAGAATGGCAGATATTGAAAGTTATATTAATTCAGATGAGCAAATTATAGCTATGTGGCAAAGAGCTTTAGATTTTTATACAGGAGAAATTAATTTGTTTAAGCTCTTTCAGCCTTTATTTTTAGATGTTTTAACAACAGGAACATCAATAGCAAAAGTAACTTGGCACAAGGGTATGCCTCGTATTGAAAGAGTTGGTATAGATGAGGTTTATTTTGATCCAAATGCTTTAAATAATGATGATATTAGTTTTATCGTAAATGAGATTTATCTTTCACATGCACAAATTAAGCAAAGGCAAAAATTAGGATTTTATCAAAAGACAAATATAGATGTGCATTTTGACAAAAATGAAGAGTTTAAAAAGGTTAAGTTATATGATATTTATGTGAAAAAAGATGATGATAAATGGGTTGTTTCAACACTTTTAGAAGAGGAATTGTTGCGCGATGATGTGGTTTTAGAAGATGGACAGCCTTTTGTTTGGGGGTCAATGCTTCCACAATTAAAAACAATAGACAATGAAGAATATGTGTGTGCTTATGGCGAACCTGTTATGTCAAGTGCATTGTCTTTGCAAAAGGAAATAAATATCACAAGAAATCTTTTAATAGATGCAATGAGAAGTGCATTAAACCCAAAAATAATACTTCAAAAATCTGCCGGAGTTTCAAGAGAAGACTTAGAGACTGTTGGCAAGCCAATATATCTTACAGAGCCTTCAAGTGTTGGTTTTTTGCCAACACCGAATATAAGTAGCTCGGGGGTTAATTTAGAACTCTTAGAGAGTGAAATCACAGAGGTTACTGGTGTTAGCCCACAAAATAACGGTGCGCAAACTGCACAAAATGAAACTGCTACTGAGATTAGCATAAAAGCACAAGAAGGTGGTCGAAGAAGTGCAGATTATATTAGATCATATAATGAGACTTTTGTAGAGCCTTTGTTTGATAGATTTGCAAAACTAGTATTTAAGTATGGAAATGATGAATTTTTTAATGGGTTTACAAGAGAGGATATACCTAGTTTTAGATTTAATATACAAACAGGTACTGGAGCTATGAATAAAGAAGTTAGAAGAGCAGGACTTCAAGCAAGTATGCAAGTATTTTCACAACTTTATCAAATGTATATGAGTATAGGGGATATGCAAAGTGCATATGGAATTGTTAAAGCTAATGAAGAGTTAGTTAAAGAACTTTTACCTATTTTGGGGATAAAAAATGTCAATTCTTTATTTGCTTTCAACAAGGATATGCAATGAAGATTTTATTGGATTTAAATTTTGATATACAACAAACAAAAGGAGGTAAGAGGCTAGTTGATTTTATAGATAAAAAATACCAAGAATGTTTTGCAATGGCAAAAAACCAACAACAAACAGCAGAGTATAGGCTAAAAGCTTTAGAGCAAATGGCTTTTTTAGACACGATAATAAATTTACTAAAGGAAGAAGATGATGAATGAACAAATGAATGAAAATGATGCTTTAAATGAACTTTTAAACTCACTTAATGACAATGAAGAAACCATTCAAAACAAAGAGGAAGGACAAGAAGTAGAGCAAGTAGAACAAGATGAACAAAATAATCAAGATTTATCTAAACTTTTAAAAGAGCAAGCAAATGAAATTAAAACTTTAAAAGAAAGCTTAGCACTGCTTAATAATAAAAATAAGCCAAGTAAAGAAGAAGAAGAAAGGAAAGAGTATTTAAAGCAATTAGGGCTTGATGGAATTGATGAAAGGCTTAAAAAACTAGATAAATTAGAAGCAAAAGCTAAGCAAAAAGATGAGGAAGAAAGCTTGCGTGCTAAATACATGGAGGTTGAAAGAACAATTAGAAAAGAGTATCCAAATGCTGACTTAAAAACTATGGGAGAATTAGCAAACAAACTTGGTGGATTAGCAAGTGGAGATTTACAAAGCTGGAGAACACTTTTGGCTATGGTTTATAAAAAAGATATTGGTAAAAAGGCAGATGAGAGCCTACCTAGATCAAATTACGCAGGTGGCGAGAGTGATTTTAACTCAAAAATAAAAAAAGGTGATGATATTTCTAATATTGATTTAGGTAAAGAATTATTATCTTTAGTTTAAAGAGGGGTATTTAATGAATTACGCAGCATTAATGAATAATGGTTTTGATTTTTCAAAAAACTTAGTTAAAGCTCAGGCTCCAAAGGTTGATAGTTTTTCATTTACTGATTTTCTAAGCAAAGGTTTTGATAATTTTAGTAAATGGGGGAATAAAGAAACAGCAAAAAATGGAGCAAGAACTAATTTTGATAGGCTTATAGACCTTGGTGGGCTTGCCGGAGGACTTTGGGGTGGATATGAAGAGCAGAAAATGGCAAAAAAGAATTTTGAGCTTCAAAAAGATGCTTACAATTTTAACAAATACTTAGCACAAGAGGAGCTTAGAAGAAGACAAAATAGAGAAAATAACTTAAAAGAAGTTTGGGCTAGTTAAAGTTTATGGATTTAAGGGGTTACCTTAAATCCTTTATTTTAGATATTAAATAAAGGTAGAAAAATGGCATATTATAACCCACAGCAAGTAGTATTTAACCCAAGTCTTGGTGTAATCCAAAATGCAGGAAAAGTAGGTGGAGTTTTATACAATAGTATGAAACAATATAGAGAAGAAGAAAACAAAAGAAGACTTTTGGCGCAAAGAGATGAAGAATTAAAAGCTCGACAAGAACAAAATGAGATTAATAATGCTTTTTTAAATAATAATTTATTGCAAAAGGAAAGAGCTTTTGAGTATGCTATGGAGCAAGATAGAATAAAGAGTAATTTAACTTTGCAAGATTTGCTTTTAAAAAAATCAAAAATAGATTTAGAGCAAACAAAAAGACAAAGAGAATATGATTTTTTAGCAAAGCAAGCAATGATTAATTTACCAAGTTACACAAAGTCAAATCCTGAGATAAAAGCAATAGAAGAAAGATTTAATACTATAAAAAAAGGTGGTGGTGATTCTTATTATGATGGGCAGGGGCTTTTGGGTGGAACATGGCAAAATATAAAAGGACTTTTTGGTGCAAATAATATAAATAACGAACAAGATAATTTGTTTAAATTTATGAGTGATAGTATTTATAATGAAAAAGTTAGAAGAGATACAACCTATAATAGAACAAGGCATGATGAAATTTATAAAGAGCCTTCAGCTTGGAAACCACAAACTATAAATGCTAAAGAATTTGAAAGAATAACAAGAGATTATATAGCTGTTAATGAGGCTAAGATTAATGCTTACTATGATGAGCAAATGGCAAAGATTTCTAATTTAAAAAATCCTTACATTAATCATCTTTATGAAGAGCAAAGACAAAAAGATTTAAAAGATTTTAGAGAGGGTTTAGCACAAGAGCTTAAGGTTTATTATATTAAAGATGGAAAGTATGACAAACCTAGCAAAAAAGCAATTACAGTAGAAAACCAAAAAACAAAAGAGGCTCCGCAAAATTCTCATAACTTATTAGCGTTTGCTAATAATCAAAAATTTTATGATGTGAATTTAGGAGGCTTTGAGGCACAAATTTCTGAACCTGATTCTAATGGAAATGTTATTTTAATCAACAGCGTAGGAAAAAGAAAACAAGTAAGCTTGGAAGAACTAAGAAAAGAGGGGTTAGTAAAATGAGCATAAGAGAATTTTTAAAAGAAAAACCAAGAGAAAGTGATATTTTAGCTTTTTTGCAGCAGGATAATAAAGATAAGAATGATTATTTAGATGAGTTAAGAAATGACATAGATAAAGCAATTACACAAAATAGAAATAATATCTCAATATATAATATACAAGACCAAAATCTAACAAATCCACTCGGGCATATTAGTCAATACAAGCGAGATTTGTATGATTATGAAAATAATCAGGAAATGAATGCTGATGATTTAAGTGATTATATTTTAGATAAACAATCTCAATTTAATGCTTCTAAACCTATTTTTGCTGATGATAACGAAGTGGCGAGAAAAAGCAATCAGCTTATGAGAGATTTAGGAGATGAGCTTCAAAAATCCGGAAGAGGAAAACTTTTACAAGATAGCGATGGTTCATATTGGGTTAAAGATGTAAAAGGCAATTATGCTAAGGTTCAAGGAAGCCTAATAGGTGACTTATATCGTGGGATTAGAGATAATGGTGCTAGTGTAGCACTAGGAACAGCAGGTGCAATTGGCGGTGGTATGTTAGGTGGTGGAGTTGGTATGGTCGCTGGGGGTGCATTAGGTGCATCTTTAGGAGCTGGATATGATTATTATGGGAACACAAAAGATACAAATCAGAAAGCAAATTTAAAAGAAGCTCTTATGCTTATGGGGGAAAATGCTGGACTTTCTTTAGTTGGAGATGCAGCTTTAGCCGGAGTAGCTAAAGGTGCAAGAGCTTTAAAAAATACATACGCTATGGCAAAAACAGGGTCAGCTGTTGGCAAAGATATGATAGATGGGATAGCTGTTAAGGGAAATAGAGTTATTGATAAAATCAGTCAAAAAGATATTCCCATAGTTGGCAAGTTTAGTGATGGTGGCTTGCAAAATGCTGAAACAATTTTTAACAATCTTACAAAAAATGTGGAAAATAAAGCCCAAATTGATGAATTAATATTAAAAGAAAACCCAATATACTTAGAAAATGGAAAACCTACAATAGAAATATTAAAAAACCTTGTTGAGCAAGGACTTAACAAAAACAATCCGCAATTTATACAAGATAGTGCTAAAAGAACAAGTGCTATTTTAAAAAATATTTCTAATGCTTTGTCGGGTTACCCCACTACACAAAGAAGAGAAATACTACTAAAAGCAGCACAAGCGTATCCTGAAATAGGTAGTTTTTTAGATGATGTTTTAAAAGCCGATAAAGATGCTAGCATTTCTTTTTTAAACATAGTTAAAGAACAAGATGAGGTGTTTAAGAATAAAACTGGTTTAAGTGGGGAGTTTGATGTTAAGGCTTGGCAAAAAGATAATAGCTCTTATAAAAAAAGAATTAATAATGAATATGCTCAAGCTATAAAAAGTATAGATGAGCTTAACAACGGCTCAATAAGGTTAAGCAAAGAAGATTTAGCAAAGATTGAAGAGTTTAAAAACAACAATTTTTTAGAGCAAGATATAAAAACAAATATTAGTAGCTTTCTAGAAGATGCTATTGATAAAGACTTAAGTGCTGAGCAAATATTTAACTTAAGAAGTGCTATAAATAAGCAATTAGCCACAGGAAACAAGACATATAATACTAAAGAAGCTTATAGACTAGTAAAAGATACTTTAGATGAAACTATGATAAAAAATGCAAGTGATAAAGAACTAGCAAGGAAGATTTTAGAAGATGCTAATAAAAACTATGCGTTAAAAGAAAATTTTAATAATAGTTATCTAGGAAAAATAAAAGACCAAGAAACGCCCGAAGCGCTCGCACAAAGAATAGCTAATGGTGCTAGAAATATCAATGAAGATAAGGATTTAAAAAGAGCTTTCGAAGGTATGAATGAAGCAGAGCGAAAAGTAAATGAAAAACATGCTTTTAATGCATTACTAGCAAAACATAGAATTGAAGATATAGGATATGATTTTAAGAGCCTATCAAAAGATATGGATAATGTAGAATTTGTAAGTAAAGACTTAAAATATGCAAAAGAAGTAGTAAATGTTTATGCAAAAATTTATCAAAACAATAAAGACTTAATAATGACGGCTTTAGCTAGTAGTGGCAAAAAAACAAATTCTTCAATAGCCACAACATTTAGTGGGGTTTTTGATAGAATATTAATAAGCGGTTCTTTTGCTAGAATACATGCTTTAGTTCCTTTTATGAAAAGTGCTAAAGAGCAAGCGTTAAGAAATCAAATATTAGATGCATTAAAACTTGCTAAAACCAACAAGCAGATTATAAAAAATCTCAAAAACATAAAAATATCAAATCCAGAACAAAGTAAAATCTTTAAAGATGCTTTGGATAATTATATTAAAGTAGATAAAGAGCAAAACAAAATTTTAAAAGATACGCTAATAAAAGAAGGGCTTATCAAAGGCGATAACTTTTATATGGACAAGCCTGATCTTAAATATGCTAAAAGTGATTATACTGCTAAATTTAATGTAGAAAAATGGATTAATAATGTTACAGGAATTTTAAAAGATGAATGGGTAGTGAATTTAAAAGCTATGGCTAAAAAACACCCTGAAATGTTTAAAAATGAAGCAGATGTATTTAGGGTGATTAAAGAGATAAAGGACAATCCTACGCATTTTTTTAAAAACTATGATGATGAGGTGGCATTAATAGCTAAACCTTTAAAAGATAATAAGGTTGGTAATATAGCCATAAAAAAAGATAGTGGCAAAATTATACACATTAATAAAACAAAAGATAAAGATTTGGAGAGATTAAATCGTAGAAATAAAGAAATGCTGACAGGTACGCCAACTCCTGCAACCACTAAAGGAAGTACTACCAATGTGGAAGGCGGTTTATTACAGCATTCTTTCAAACATTCTACCCAAGATAAGCCTAAAGAAAACTTAATTGAGAAATTAAAGGACAATAAGAACAGGCAAAAAAAATCTATACATGATTTTTTTGCTAGTAAAAATGGTAAAAAGTTTGATATTTTTGATTTATATACAAGCAAAACAGATTTATTAGATATCAAAAGACTACAAGATAAATTAGAAATTTTTAAAGCTCAAAAGCCAAAAGAAATAAACTATAAAAGCATAAAAAAAGGATATATATTAGATGATTTGCTCAATGTAGATGAAGATGTTGTTTTTGCCGTAGTAAACAAAAAAGACCTTAAAACATCATTAACGAGAAGTTTAAACCAGTTTAGAAATAGACACTCTAATTCAACTATAAACAACATAAGAGAACAATTTAACGAAAGAGAGCATTTTAAGGAAAGCTCTAATTTTGATGGCTTACCTACTATTACTAAAGATGGTCTGGTTATAGCAGGAAATCATAGAAGCACTGCTATAAAATATTTAAAGGGTGATAACTTAAATAGATACATAAATCAAGCTAAAAAAGTTTTTGGAAGAGATGTTTTTAGTGGTTTTGATGAGAAAAATGCCATGATAGTTAGAATTTTAGACAAGAGTGATGATGAAACCATCATAAGGCTTTCTAAATTGTCTAATGATGGAAGGCTTAGTGATGAAAGTGAAAAATTGCAAGCTTTAGGAGCAAAATATAAAGATAAATTAAAAAATATAGAAAAAGCAAAGATAAATAGTGATAAAGAATTAATGTTATTTTTGGGTTCAAAAGATGTCTTGGAAAGTAAGAGGGCGTTATTAGACTATATGATGCCTGATATTTCTAATGCTTTGCTAGCTTGGGAGAGAAGAAGTGGCGGAGATAGCGAATTTAGTAGAATATTGAATAACAACGCATTAAATTTATTGCACTTGAAGCAGTCTCTTAACGAAAACAAAATATTGAATAACAATGAAGATTTTTTTAGTCTTTTTAAAAGAGCCATAGAGAGTATGAACCAAAGTAATGCATATAAAAGTTCTAGTGAGCTTTATGAAATCTTATCAAAATATGCCCAACCTAGTCTTAAACTTGAGGATAGTTTTATACCAACACACAAGGACTTACAAGCTGATATTTTGGGCTTTATTATAAAATATAATGATACTTTAAGTAATCCTAGTGAAGCATTTGAAATAAAAATAAAAAATGCGATTGAATTTATAAATGAAAATAATACACACTCTTTATTTGAGGATGTAAAATTGAGTAATTATGATATTATAAATAATATGCTAAATACAAATATATCAAATTCGGTCAAATATCAAGAAATGTTGTCTAAGGCAATAGATACTATATCAAAGCAAACATCTAATCATAAAAAAAGTATACTTGTTCAGTTGAAAGAGGATAAAGAAGCTAGGAAGGAGTTTATGGATAAATATACTAAAAAGCTTAAAAATAATATGAAAAAATAAAATATTTTTTAATTTATTTCAAAATATACTAGTTTTGAAATAGCCATTTTTGTCAAAATCTCCAAAAAATATCAAAGGAGATTTTAAAATGGCTTTGTCATCTATGGACTTTACCCCACCAGCAACACAAAATGTTAAATTAAAACCTAGCGTATATGAAAAGATTATACAAATAGGTGCAAGCGAGACACCACTTTTAAACAAAATAGGCACATCAAGTGTTACAAGCCCACTGTTGCATTCTTGGCTTACAGACACATTAGCAGACCCAAAGAAGAATGCTAATTTGGAATTAAGTAAATTTAATGGCGAAACAAAAAACACAACTCAAAAAACATCTAATGCAACACAAATTTTTATTACAGAAGTTTCAGTTACCACGGCTTTAATGAAAGCTAAACAATATGGTGGCAATGAGATGGAATATCAAGTTGGTAAAAAGACAAAAGAGCATAAAAGAGATATAGAATATGCTTTATTTGGATTGGGTCGTGATAGTGATGTTAAAAAATCAGTGTTTAAAGAGCATATTCAAGCGCAAAATGGTGTAAGTGGAGAAATGGCAGGATTGTTTCACTATATAGCAAAAGGAGAAACAAGCTTTAGTGGTGGAAAAAGAGGCAATGTATTAGCATTTGATGAAGCAAAAGATTGGAGCGGAACTCCTAGCTTGCTTACTGAAGATAAATTAAGTCAAATTTTACAAAGCATTTGGGATAGTGGTGCTACACCTAAAGATGTATTTTTAGGAGCTAGTTTAAAACCGGCTATTAATAAACTCGCTACTAGGATTTTTGGAAATGAGAAAAATCTAGTTGGAAATGTTATGAGCCTTGAGACAGATTTTGGAACAATCAATTTTCACTTACATAGACTATTAAGCCCTAAATATGGATTAGGTGATGTTTTAATAGCAGGTGATTTTGAGTTTATGAAACACGGGCTTTACATTCCTACTTTTATTGAAGATGTACCTACTGATGCAACAGCAAAAGCAAAAAGATTTTATACTCAAAGCACATTAGAAGTAAGAAATGCTGATGCATTTGCTATAGGTGTTGGGCTTAGTGGCGTAGAAGGTGAAGCTTTAAAGCTTAAAAAATGAAAAGTGTATTAGTTAGGGATATTATCTTAAAGAAAATGTCCAAAGAAAGAACTAGTGTTGATGATAAATTTATAAAAGCCTATATTATGGAGGCTTTTTATTATATTTGTGGCAAATGTGAGCCTAGCGTACTCACTAAAACCATAAGAGAAGATGATCAAGTGGTCTTAAGAAACACTAGAAACAATGCATTTTTGATAGTCCCTGATGAGCCAAATTTTGAAGATGAACAAGAACATTTAATGATAGATGAAAGCCTTTGCTACGCTGTTATTAATTATGTATGTTTTTTGATGAGCAAAGGCGAAAATGTGATGTATTTAAAGCTTTGCAATGAAATTATCAATGATTATATTAGTAACGATGGAAAGGAGCTTGAAAATGCACACTTGTGATACATATAAAAAATTTATCAGAGCAAAGAGTTATGATGATTATGAAAAAAGTATTACAAACTTAGATTTTATAGCTTATTTGGATACTAAAAAATGGCTTGAAGCAATGGATGATTTGTTGTTATTTTGCCAAAGAAGAATAAAAGATAGCGATTTTTATACAGGGGAGTAAAATGGTAAGTTTAGCTGAATTGAAAACAGGTAAAGAAAAGCTAGAATTAATTAATCAAATTTTATTAAGAATTGATACTATAGCTAGAGCTTTAGACAATACAAGACTTGATGAAATTGTCGGTTTAAAAGAGAGTGTAAATTCTTTACATGAACAAACACTAGAACTAAAACAAGAAGTTTCAACAATGTATACTAGTTTTAGCGAAAATAAAAAAGATTTTGATACTAAATTTTCTAGTGTTAATGAAAAATTTAGCATTATGCAAGAGCGTTTTAGTTTTATAGAGCAAGCTTATAATGATTTTTCAAGTTCTAAAGAAGAACTTGAGCTTATAAAAGGCTTTATAGAAGAAAATAAACCTGTATTTGAAAGCTTAAAAGATGATTTATCTAAATATGAAAGTATGAAGATAGATCTAGAAGCCATTATCACAGAAGCTACAAATAATACAAAATTATCAAAAGAATATTTTGAATTAAGCTCAAAAATAAAAGATGATATTTTAAGAGAATTAGAACATTGCAAAGATTTGGTGCAAGAGTTAAACTATAGTGCTGATGAGCTTAGGGGACTAAAGCCAGAGCTTTTGCAGATAAAAAAAGAAGTAAACGAGCTTTCATCGCAAGCTAGTAAAGTAGTTTTAGATGCAAGCGAAATTATAAAAAATAAAATAAATACTATCTTTTTTGAAAATCAAAGATTAAATCAAGAAATGATAGATAGTGTCAAAAAATTGGAGGAAATAAAATATGATGTTGGCATAAAGTATAAAGAAATAATACAAGCTTATAATCTTTTACTAGAAACCAAAGAGAGTTTAGAAGAGTTAAAAGAAGTTATTGCTTTATACAAAGAATTTGAAAACGACATTAAATCATATTCAGAGCTTATAAAAAATTTCAAAGAACAAATTGCGAATTTAGAAAGTGATTTAGAAAATAAAGCACAAGGTTTACACGAAGCTTTAGAAGCAAAAGGTAAACAAGTAATCTCATCCATAGAAACAGCAAAAAATGAAGCTATTGTTAAATTTGATGAGCTTGTTGCAAAATGTGAAGGATATAAAATATATTTTGAGCAAAGTTATGATAGGTTCAATCAAAGAGCTTTAATAGCTAATGAAGATTTGGGGAGACTAGCCGAAGTTGCTAAAAAAGAGCTAGGCAATGACAAGTTAATCTATGAGACAGAATTAAAAGCTTTGCGTGATAGCACTATCGAAGCTATGAATGATATTTATCAAAAAATGTGCGATGATGCAACAGGTATAGTTTCCAATATAGAAGAAAGAGAAAATAATTTTAGGGAATATATAGAAACATCAAAAGCTTTGATTGATAATTTAACTCAAATTTTTATCACTACTTATCAAGGGTATAAAAATGAATTTGATGTTTTTGTAAATAATCATTTGCAAAATTTACATACTCAAAAAGAAGAATATAAACAAGAACTTGATGTAAAAAAAGAAGAATGTAAAGTCGAACTTGATGCAAAAAAAGATGAGTGTTTGGAAGAGATAGATGCAAAGGCTATTGATTATGATATAGTGAGTATAAAAGAAGATGTTGTAAATTTGAAACCTAGGGTTGAGGCTTTAGAGCTTGACAAGATAAACAAAGATGCTAAGATTGATATACTAGAAAATGCTATTAATACTAATACTCAAAAAATAGAACAAACAAAAGAAAAGCTTTTAGAAAATGTAGAAACTAAAGAAAACAGCGGCGTAGCATCTTCTTTAGATGCTAAATTAAAACAAGAATTAACAACACTTATTAATAAAAAAGAAAACACAGGAGTAGCAAAATCACTAACAGATGCATTAAAAACAGAACTTACTAATTTGATTAATGCTAAAGAAGCAAAAGGCACTGCTGCTAATTTAGATAAAGCTTTAGAAACCAAGCTTACTAACCTAATTGGCACTAAAGAAGCAAAATTAACTTTAAGTACAAAAACAAATCGTTATTACAAAACAACAACTTTTTATATAAATGGAAAATCTTGTGGATCAATAACTTATTCTACTTACGCTCCATCATCTAGTGGCAATAACTTTTAAAGGAAATATTATGTTTTATAATATAAATGCAAATGATTTTTTAGAACTTGAAACTACTATAGCTAGAATAGAACAAAAGCTTTTAGCACTAGATGGTGCTAGTGATCAAAAAAGTATTAACAAAGCTAAACATTTAAATGAAAGTAAGGCTTCATTGCAAAAATGCTTAGAAAAAAAAGATGATGATAAATATGATTTTTTCTTGCATCAAATTTATACTTTAACTTGGGGGCATAAACCCATAGAAGAAATGAATGAAGATGAAATCTTACCTTGCTACACAAAGGTAGATAAAGAACAAGTTAATATCCCTAATTTAAAAGAAATAGCACAAAGTATTTTAAAAGAAGAAGTTGATGCACTCATTAACAATCATCCTTTAATGCAAGAAAGAATGAGTGATTATGATGAAAAAGGAGTGCCAAGAAAGATAAGTATAAGACAAGCTAAATTAGCGCTTTTAGAAGTAGGACTTTTAGAGACAATAGAAACTATGATGCAAAGTGCTCCTAAGGCAACTCAAATAAGCTGGGAATATGCAACAGAATTTGAAAGAAATAACGAGCTTATTTTGTTTTTTCAACAACAAGCAAAATTAAGTGATGATGAAGTAGATGAACTTTTTAAGAAAGCAAAGGGTTTTTAATGATAGGAAAAAGTTTAACTTTTGTGCCAAATTCATATTGTAATTTTGCATGTAGTTATTGCTATCTTGGAAAATTAACAGAGCAAAAAGAAAAAACAAGTGATATGGCAGAGCAATTTAAAAAAATAGCTAAAAAATTAAAAGATGATGGAGTGATTATCACAGAAGTGTTTTTACATGGGGCTGAATTTAGTACTTGCTCATTAAAAGATAGTGAAGATTTATTAAGTGCGATTGATGATTATTTTAAAGAAAATAAGCATTATATTAAACTTTTTGAAAAAGAAAAAACAATCAATCATTTAGTGCATTTAAAAACTAATCTTTACAATCTAGATAAATTCTATGAGCTTTTTAAAAAATATCAAGTTGGCATTAGTGCTAGCGTGGATTTACCTTTAAGAATGCATGAAAAATATAGAGTATTGAAAAATGGAAAAAGCACTTTAGAGAAAACCTTAAAAATGATAGAACTTTTAAGCACTTATCCATATTTTAAGCAAATTTCAGCGACCATGACTAGTGAGCATTTAAATGTAGATGAGTTTATAAAAGATATTTATATGCTTGAGGGCTTAGGTTTTGATATGGCAAATGATTTTTATATTATGTTTGCTTATCAAAGTGCTAATGCAAATAAAGAATTTGCTATGGCAAATGATGAAGCTATGCTAAATTTTTATAAAGGCTTAAGAGAAAAACTAAAAGATACTAAATATGCTTTTGCACTAGAACATTTTTGGTTTAAAGAGTTTTTGGGTGGATATTGCAACAATAGTATAAACTGCTCTAATCATCTTTTAATTCAAAAAAATGGCGATAGTTTCATTTGTCATAGATCGCAAGCTTTGAAAGAATTAAAAAGTGGAAATATTTTAAATCAAAGTTTTAAAGAAATAGAGTTTAATGCTTATAAAAATATTCAATTATTAGAAAATTCTTTAGAACTTAGTAAAGATTGTTTAGAATGTGATTATTTTCATTATTGCAAAGCAAGTTGCGTGATAGAAAGAAAAGATACAGGACTTAAAAAATCCTACACTTGTGCTTTACAAAAAGAAATTTATAAAAACAATCCTGATTTTTTCAAAGCTGATAAACAAAAAGCTAAAACTGAAATAGATACTTTTTTAAGAGCTAATCAAATATATAAACATCTTGATAAAAGACTTCCAACATTAAGTTCTGAAATGTATGAAAGAAAAAATTCTTTAGAAAATATCATAGCAAGAGATGAAATTTTAAAACAAGTCTATGATAAAAGCAATTTTTATCTAAGCATTAATGATAAATTACTTGAGCTTGATTTAGAGCTTGATGATATTTGCTCTTTAAAAAAACTTAATAAAAATGATGAAATCAAACTTTTCATCAAAAAAGATGCATTTTTTATTAATTCTAAAGAAGCAATTGATAATTTTGTATGGATGGCCTTAATTGGCGGAGATAAACAAAGATATGGCGAAGAACAAAGATTAAAAATACCACACATTGCTACTGAGTATGTTTATTGGAATAAGTTAACACAAGAAGCTAAAGAATTAGAAGGATATTTTATTTATGATATTTCTTATTTTCTAAGAGCTAATGTAAAAAATTACAAAAAAGATGAAAGAAATTTTATCTTTTTTACCACAAAAGCTATGCGTGAATATCACTATGAAAAACACGCAAAGAATGCTTTTTATCACATACAAGCTATTAACTTACCTTTTTTAAGACTTGAATTTA